>CAYTXD010000040.1:0-8388 GCA_964441305.1 Microcaldota archaeon | reverse complement strand
CCCGCAGCTTTCGGCTCATCAAATTCAAGTGGGGCGCTTTCTGCGCACGGGGGGATGTCTACGCAGGAGCAGTCAGGATATGGTTTTTGGGTTTGGCCTTGGGCGCAGGAAGTCGTGCATTCTTCCGCCTCAGCCAATGTTGACTGGCCGCCATCAGGGAAAGCAGAATCGCACAAGTATTCGCAGCTTCCTATGTATGCCGCGCATGGATCGTCACCGAAATTGCACCTCTCCATGCAGTCCTGGAAAGAGGAATAGGTTGGGCATGGACTTTCCTGGGCTGTCTGTCCGGAATCTCCATTTTGGGGAGTGCCTCCCTTGCATACAGAGCAGAACTCGCCGCTTGGGCAGTTTGCGATTATTGTCTCATCGCTGGTGTAGCATTCGCCCCCTCCCGGGCAGTCCGCATCTGTGTAGCATTCAACCGCTGCAAAAGAAAGCGCAATTGAAAATGCAAGCAAAATTGAAAAGAAAATTGGTTTTTTCATGATAGGGTAATGGAAATAAGGAATAAAAAAGATATGCAGGCAGAAGGTTGGCAGTTCAATAATTTGCAACTACTCTTTTTTCTCAAGCGTGTTCATCCCTAACAGGGTGTAGATTGTGCAATGGCTGAGCGCACCAGTCACAATTCCAACTATTCCTGCAAGCGCAAGCACTGCCGCAAGAGGCAGGTTGGAGCTGAAAAATACTGCCATTGAAAGGAACACAAGCCCGAGAACTATTCTTATTGTGCGGTCGGTCTTTCCGACATTTTTTTTCGGTGAAAAGCTTTTTCAAGTCCATATTACCACCAGAATAGAAATCGTGGAACAATTAAAAGCTTAACAATGGCGGGCCTGTTTGCGGAAATTTGGGGAAAAACCTAAGGAAAAGGCATAGCAATTAAAAGCTGGAGCTGTAACCCTTTTTGGTGGTAATGTGAGAATTGCAATTTTTACAATTGTTTTGGTTGCGTCATTCATTTTTGCAGGATGCATACAGGAGATGCAGGAAAAGTGTGAAGAGCTTGGAGGCACATGGATAGAGGGCGCAGAAGAGTGCGAAGGGATTTCCGAATCTGAGTGCATTGGGCTTGGAGGAAATTACATTGAATGCACATCAACATGCAGGGATGACCCGAGTGTGGAAAATTGCACGCAACAGTGCGTGCAGGTATGCGAGCTTGGGGAAATGGATGAGAGCACTGCAGAAGAAGAAGGGATGTCGCCTGAGGAATGCGTGCAACTCGGAGGAAGAACGGTTGCAACAACCGGAGGCACAGGTTGCAATGAGAATGAAAGCAGCGCGGGGGAGGTAACCGGCTTTGTTTCGCCCGCGATATGCTGCGTTCCAAAGGAGGTTGGCACGCTTTGCGAGGACATGTGCGGAGATGGAGTTTGCCAGAGAGTTGTGTGCATGGGGAAAGGTTGCCCGTGCCCGGAAACAGAGGAGAGCTGCCCGGAGGACTGCAGCATACCTGAAGAAGCTATGGAAGCGGCAAGGAATAGCGAATGCGGCGAGGAAGGCGAGCTTTCGGGCACATACATGTACAATGAAAATTCAAAGACGTGGTGGATTGGCCTTGAGCTTTACGAGCCAAACCCGAATTGCAACCCTGCATGCGTTGTCTACACTGAAAACATGAGCGCGGAAATAAACTGGAGGTGCACAGGGCTTGTGTTTACTTATGTTTTTGTCACTCCTGAAGAGGCAAAGACGATGATTGAGCAAAAGGAAAATCTGGCGATAATTGACGTGTCCCCTGCTTACGAACAGGGACACATCCCGGGAGCTGTGAACTACCCTTATGGCACTGCGGAATTTGAAGAGGCGCTTGAAACCCTTGACATTGATGCAGAATATCTGGTTTACTGCCATTCAACAAGCGTTGCAGTTGCGGCTGGCGAGGACATGGTTGATGCCAACTTCCACAATGTTTTTGTGCTTGAGGGAAATTACGGCGCGTGGGTGGAAGCGGGCTATGAAGTTGAAACAGGTTAAGCAATGGAAGAGGAAAAGAAAACTGATGATGAATGGAAGGCATGCCTTACCCCCGAGCAATATAATGTGCTGAGGGAGAAAGGCACTGAAAAGCCGTTTACCGGCAAGCTCTTGAATGAGAAAGGGAAGGGAAAATACGTTTGCGCGGCGTGCGGAAACGGGCTTTTCTCATCTGAAAAGAAGTTTGATTCAGGTACCGGCTGGCCGAGCTTCTGGGATGTTGTTTCCCATGGGAATGTTGAGATAAAGCCGGACAAGTCGCACGGGATTGTTAGGTTTGAAGTGGTGTGCGCAAAGTGCGGAAGCCATTTGGGGCATGTTTTTGATGACGGGCCGGAGCCAACCGGAAAAAGGTACTGCATTAATTCCGCTGCACTTGAATTCAAGAAAAAGGAGAAGTAGCTAAAGTGGAAGCATTTCGCCAAACCTGCCCGAAATTTTATGGCCTTCCACCCTGTGCCCGCTTTTTATTAGCTCATCCACTGCGCATTCCCTTTCTTTTTCATTTAGCGGGGTGCCATTCTGGAATTTAAGAGAGGAGGGGATTATTTCGCCACTTTTATTTTTCATTGCAAGTATCCCCTTGCCTCCGTTCAGCTTTCTTCCCAAAATTGCAGAAGTAAAGCCGGCAAAAAGAGCATTCTCATCATTGCGTGAACTGTAGAAAGGCGTTCCTGGCTGCTGGCACCCTTGTTTCCCAGGCATTTTGCCGGTTGGATTGAATTTCATGCACGTAATATGCATTTCATTGTATTTAAAACTTATTATTGAAATATTTACCACTTTAAATGCAATTTATTTTAACCATACGGGAGAGATATTTTGGGGTGGTAAGCATGGAAAGAAAGATTTGCCAGAGTTGTGGAATGCCAATGGAATCGAAAGAGGACTTTGGCACTGAAAAGGATGGAAGCGCTAGTGATGTTTACTGCCAGTTCTGCTATGCCAACGGAGAATTCCTTGATGATGCGGAAACCCCAGAGGAAAAGGCGGAACAGGTTGCAAAGATAGTTGCCAAAATAGAGGGCATGACCGAGGAGGAGGCGCTTTATGAGGCAAGAAAGATGGTTCCAACGCTAAGGGAGCTGAAAAGGTGGAAGAAGTGAGCGTCACCGAAAATATAAAGGAGAGGAGAAGTGTCAGGAATTACACAAAAAAGGAGATGGGGGATGCGCGGATTAAGGAATTAATTAAGCTTGGCACTTACGCACCCTCCGGAGTGAACCGCCAGCCGTGGAAATTTATTGTAATTACCAACAAGGAAAAAATGAAGGAGATTTCAGACAGGGCAAAGCCGTTGGTTGTGGATTCACTTCCAGACTCAGATGAGAAGAGCATCCAGTACCTGAAAAACAAATTCTCAGATCCGGAATTGAATATTTTCTACGATGCCCCATGCCTTGTAATTGTGCTGGGCAACAAGGAAATTCAGGGCATGCGCGAGGACTGCTCAATGTGCGCGCAGACAATGATGCTTGCCGCAAGGGGAATGGGAATCGGAAGCTGCTGGATTGGCGCATTGAGAATGCTCGCGGAAGAAGAGGAATTCAGAAATGAGATTGGAGTGCCTGAAGGATACGCAATTGTTGCGCCGCTAATTTTCGGATACCCTGAAGAATGGCCGCATTTTCCAGGAAGGGATGAGCCGGAAATTGTGAACTGGATAAGGTAGGCAGGAGAGGAAAATGAAGCTGAAAAAGGAGCACTTAGTCATACTTGCAATCCAGGTTACCGAAATTCTCGGGTTTTCATTAGTGCTTCCGTTTCTGCCCCTTTTTGCAGAGCAGTTAGGGGCAGACCCTCTTTTCATAGGGGTTATTTTTGCGTCATTTTCATTTTTCCAATTCATCTCTGCGCCGATAATGGGCAGCCTGAGTGACAGGTACGGGAGAAAGCCGATGCTGATTCTTTCCCAGTTTTCGACTTTTGTCAGCTTCATAATACTCGGGCTCTCGGGCAACGTCTGGATGGTGATGTTTTCCAGGATAATTGACGGGCTTTTGGGAAGCAACCTCACGATTGCGCAGGCATACATGAGCGACATTTCTGAAAAGAAGGACAGGAGCAAGGCATTCGGGCTTACTGGGATTGCTTTCGGGATTGGCTTCATGATTGGGCCTGCTGCAGGAGGGTTTCTTTCCCAGTACAGCTACAGCCTTCCGCCTTTTCTTGCTGCCGGAGCTTCATTTTTGACAATCGTGCTGACCTGGGTTTTTCTCAGGGAGACGGTTGATGTAAAAAAGAGCATTCCAATCAAGCTGAAAATAATCGATACTGATGTTTTCAAAAGATACTCAACGCACCCTGAAATTGCGCCAAAGCTTTTCGCAACATTTGCATTCATCCTGAGCCATGTGGTGCTTACCACCACCCTTGCATTGTATGCCAGCCGCCAGTTCGGTTTTGGGGCTGTTGAAGTTGGATATGTAATGGCTTTCATGGGAGTTATGATTATCTTCCACAGGGGGTTCCTTCTTCCCAAGCTAATTGACTTGTGCGGGGAGATTTCCCTGAGCTATATCGGCATGCTGTGCCTTCTTTCAAGCTTTTTGCTAATTGCAGTTGCAGGTGATTGGCTGATTTTTGTTCTGGCAATGGTGATATTCTCATTTGGAAACGGGCTTGTGAGGCCGATGCTTTCTGGTGCAATATCCCGCGCAGCGCCTGACAGCGAGCAGGGGGCGGCGATGGGGGTTGCAAACTCCTATTCAAGCATTGCGATGATTATCGGCCCCCTGTTTGGCGGCATCCTTCTGCAGACTTTCTTTGCCGGAAGCATAGGCATCGCTTCCGCGGTGCTCATAATTATTGCAATTCTTCTTATGCTCAGGGACAGGGAGTTTGGGAAAATTACGGATATCGTTTCAGGGGCAGTTTGCAAATAGTATATGCTTTTTAAATAATCAGGGATGATGCTTAAGCGGTCATATGGAAAAAATCAAGCAGATTACTCTTTTTGCAATCTTGCTATTCACATCATTGGCCCTTCTCGGATGCACGGAATGCAGCACTGATGGCGATTGTGTTGGGCAGCAGGGAAATACATGCATTGATGGGTTTTGCGAATACATGGAGCCCCCTCCAATACCGGAGGGCTTTCCGGAAGAATATATTCAGAGGGCAGACGAATACATGATATCCAAATTCGGAAGCGGGCTTTTCGATGAGTCCGTTGAATTTTCAAAGGCGTATGTTATGAATTTCTCAATTTGGGGAGGATGCACTGCCGCAGTAAATCCAATTGGAGATGGAAAAAAATATGTAGTTGAATATAATTTTAACCAGAGTAAATATGTCCAGGTCCCACTTGAAAACGAATCTGAATTTTATTCCGGGGGAGAGCCAACCTACAAAGTTCGAGTGGTATTCAACCACAAAGGCAATGTCGACTGCACAAGCAAAGTTATGGATTGCGCAAGCCATCCTGAATTCTGCCCGCCATACAACATCAGCAGATATGGGAATGCGGTTGAAACTTTTAATGAAAAATGCAATTTTGAATTCACGGATGTCTATTTTGACATTTACGACTATTACAACATGCTCGGATATGTTAACCAAAGCGAATCGCGCTTTATGTGGAACTTCAAGGGAGTTTCATGCGGAGAGCGCCATTGCACAACTTACGGGCATGTTTACCTGGACCCGCATTCTGGAGAAATTATTGATGAATTTTACGGAGTGTGCGATAGTTCATAAGCAGGCAGGAATGAGTGGCACACGCCTCCGGGCGCGGGGGCGCCAATCCTGTCCTTTCCCTTCACTTTGCGGGAGCTTGCGCTGCTCGCGCATATGTCATACTTGCTTGCCTCCGCGAGTATCTTTAGTTTTTCCTGTGTGCTCATGCGAGGAGTTTGTTTTGGAATTTAAAAAGAAGGGGGAAGGGGGGTTGGTTTCCAGTCAGTTGCAAAATGTGAGCCCCGATTCATTTCCCCGAAGAGCCCACGTCAATTAATGATGTGCACTCCTACCACTCGCATTTCCATGCGGCAAGCCCGCCTATTGCCTTTATTTTTACTGTGTATTCGCCTGGTGGAAGGGGCTTTTGCTTTGACTGGTTGGAAACAAAAAAGTCGGCAACCACTTCGCCTGTTTCCTTGTTAACCACTATTGCCTCAAATGTCTGGCTCTGGTTTTCATACGGGTCAAAGAAATTCAGGGTGATGTCCCTGTCGGATTTGATATCCCATTGGGCGGCGAATTCATCTTCAGTTTCAGTGTCCGCGACCCCTTCAGCAACACCCCAGTTGCAGGAAAAGTCGCCGGATATCGGCTCAACGGAATGTTCAGGGGGAGGGCTTGCAATCTCTCCAATATCATCCACTGGAATTTCCCCATCATCGGGATGAATTTCAACACAAGTATCATTTACGCACTCGTACCCTGCAGGGCATTCGCCGGAAACCGCTCCGCACGGGAGGTCTTCGGGATAAGGCTCCTGCACATACATGCAAACCCCTTCGGAGCAGACATTCCCCTCGTTCTTTTCCATGCAGTCCTCGTCTGTTGTGCATTGCACGCAGCCCGCAAAAACAGCGGAAAAACCAATCAGCACTCCGAAAAGCAACAGGTGTAAATTTTTCATGAAAAAGGAAAGGAGAGGAGAAAATATATAGCTATTGATTGGGGTTCGTTTTATATATGTTGGATTTGTAGGTGGATTAACAATAGTTGGGGTGTTGCAATGAACAGGTCTCTTTTTTCTTTCGCAGTGATGGCATTCTGCGCTGCAGCAGTTTTTTCAGCAGGAATACCGCACGGCGCAATGAATATCCATTACCAGACCGATACTTCAGACTATCCGTTAAGCGATGAAGGGCAGGATGTTGCCCTTAAGTGGTTGGGTTATTTGTGGCAGGAGGACATTGTGCAGGTTCCCCTATGCGAGCTTCACCAGGAATGCTACGATGCACTTTCTCCAGAGGAAAAGGCGCCATGCGAAAATGACATAAATGCCGTATGCTGCCCTGAAAGGTATTATCCGTGCAAAGAGGCGATGAACCTTACTGAAGAGCTTGAGGAGGAGTACCTGGCGGCAAATGCAAACTACCAAGAGCTTTGGTATGGGAGGATGGGCATAGACAGCACTGCAGACCCTGGGGAGGGATGGGCTGTTATGACAGAAGAGGGAAGTGCAAAGTATGAGGAATATTTGTCATGGTGGAGAAGCAGCATGGGAGGATTTGTAGATGAAGATTCTGATGACTACAAGCCAAAATTTGCATTTCTCCTAACTGAGGAGCAGAGAATTGTAAATGAGATTGAGGAAAAGATTTATTCTGAATACAATTATGACACTTCGCAGATAACAATTGAGGATGAGAAGGAGCTGATGGCATACAATTACAAGCTGGAGTGCCTGCGCTACTCAATTGAGGAAATGAAGAAGTGCGGATACATGATTGAGGCGCAGGGAAACGACCCTTTCGGGTGCTCTGCATGGAGGATGCAAGAAAAGGATGAGACACCTCCGCAGCAGCCCCCTGCCCAGCAGAACCAGACATCAACCCAGCCCCAGCAGCCAGAAGTTGAATGCCAGGACCATATGGACTGCGGAGATGATGAGATGTGCGAGGATGGGAAGTGCGTGCCGATGGGGGAATACTGCATGTCCGCGTTTGTTGTGATGGGAATGGTTTTGCTGATTGTTTGTGCGGGAAAAGCTTAGGGTGTGTTTTCATTCCCGGTGCCTGCGCAATGTTTAAAAACAACTAAAGGGTAATAGATACACAAAATACATATAATTATAACCAGTGGTAAAATGGAAAGGAAAACTCCGGGCGCTATTCTTGAGAAGCCGGTCCTGAGCGATGAAATGCTTGCGGATATTGTTACTGACAGGGATATTTGGTTCATGACCATGTGCGCCCTGGAAGAGAAGGAACCCTGGCACAGGGCGGAAGCCGCGAATGCGCTGCAGGAAGAATACCCTAGCCAGGAATCGTTGAATGCAATCAAGAGGCAGCTTGCGGCGGAGAAAAACAAGAAAGTCAAGAGGATTTTCAAGGCAGCGATTGAATTGATTGAGGAGAAGCTGATATCGCACGCAATAAATGAGCTTCATAAGCTTGCCTGCGAGAAATTGGAAATGGATATCGGGGAAAACGGGGTGGAAACCTCGGAATTGTTTGGTGTTGTTAAATTGCTCTATTCGGGAAAGAGCTGGGATTCGCTGAAACGCCTTCTCGAGAGGGATATTGAAAGGCAGGTGGAACACGCAATAGAGGGCTATCGCGAGTCACTGCTTGCCAGGGAGAGCGGGGGGCAGGAGGATACGGGACATCTTGAAGGAGAATGGGTCAGTATAGATTTGGAAAAAGGGAAGAAAGGGGTTCGGGAGAGGAAAAAAGAAGGAACAGAAAGTCCAAAGCGCATAACAGAAAAACGCGGGGAAAATGATTTCGG
>CAYTXD010000039.1:0-8401 GCA_964441305.1 Microcaldota archaeon | reverse complement strand
TAGAGCGTATAAACAAAAGCTAGGAAAAGTGTTATTAATTTTTCAACGGCCTATTCGGCTGGATGTTAAATGGGATAGGATGGAGCTTTTAAGTGAGGAGGGGAGTGGAAATTTCTCCAGAATAGGGTAAATAGATGAGATTTTGTCCATATCTCCATACTTTTCAAGGAATGTGGCAGCTCCCAGCGCTTTTGCAATTGACAGATAAGTGTCAAGCTCGGAATCTTTTATCCTGTTGTAGAATTCCCTCATTTTCCTGTGTGCATAGAGCTCGGGCCCGTAAATTCTTCTCCATTCTTTCTCATATTCAAGCGGGGACTGGGAAAGTTCCCCCGCGAGCCTTGCGCAGCTTCCGCCGTAATAGACCCCGCCCCCTGTTGTGGCCTTTGTCTGTCCTGCCGCATCCCCAGTGAGAAGGATTTTTTTTGAATTGTCAACTGCTGTGAGAGGCCGTGAGGAGAGGGGTATTGCACCGCCTGAAATATCGCCCCTTTTTGCACAGGGAAAATGCCTGTCCATAAAGTCCTCAAACAGCTCCCGCAAGGGCGAGCCGGGCATAGCGCCCATGCCTATTCTTGCTGTTTCCTCGTTTATTGGTATTGCCCATCCGAAAAACCCAGGGAATTCCTTGTTGGAAAGGAATGCCTGGACTGAATCCGTTTCTTCAAGTGGTTGCCTGCATTCGCACTGTATTGTGGATACAAAATGCCCAATTCGCGGGAAATCGAACCATTGCGCAACTGAGGAGCTTGGGCCATCTGCACCGATTATTGTTTTTTGCTTTAAGCCGTCCTTTTTTACCCTTATTCCTGTCTGTAGGTTCACCCCTTCGGAAACAGCAGATTCTGCGCATGCCTGGTCGAAAAGTGCGCGGTCTATCACTATTGCCTTGTCGCCTTTTGCCTTTAGCTTTAATGTGCAGTTTGGAGTTCTTATGACTGCGCCTTTGAGTTTGTTCTGCACTGAGCGGGAATAGTCAATCCCGAGTGAATCAAGGCCTTTTTTTGAAATTACTCCTGAGCACTGGGCAGGAAGCCCAACTTCGGGATGCTCCTCCGAAATCAGCACATTTAGGCCTTTTTTCGCCGCATGCATCGCGGCAATGCATCCTGCCGGCCCGGCTCCCACAACATGTATGTCATGCATAAGTAGAAAATGGGAATAAAGGATAAAATTACTTTCTGTTTGGGGCATAGGGCTCCAATGTCGGGGCCTGCCTTCTCTTGTGCCCGCTTTCTTTCATCAGGGAAAGCACTTTTTGCACTTTTTTCCTCCCGATCTCTTTTTCAATTTCTTTTTTGGGAATTTTCTTTTCAAGTGCGTAGAGTATTGCGTCAACATCATCATAGGAAATGCCAAGCTCCTTTTCCGCGGTCTGGCCCTTCCACAAGTTGGGGGAGGAGGGCTTTTGGCATATGTTTTTGGGAATTCCGAGTTCTTTGGAAATTAGGCGCACCTGGCATTTGTACAGGTCCGCGATGGGAAAGATGTCGCACCCTCCGTCACCGTATTTTGTGAAGTAGCCAATCATGTACTCGCTTTTGTCCCCTGTTCCTACAACTATTGCGTTTTTTTTGCCTGCGAAGGAGTAGAGGAGGAGCATGCGCAGCCTTGCTGCAGCGTTTCCCATTGTTAGCCTGTCGGGCTTTAGCTCGGGGGAAAGCGATTTTTCTATTTGCCTGAGCAGGGGTGCAAGCGATATTTCGGAATAGCCCACATTCAATAGGGAACAGAGTTTTTTTGCATCCTGAATGTCTTTTTTCTCTGACGCGGAAGATGGGAGTATGAGCGCGGTTATGTTTTTTGCGCCAACTGCCATTTCAAGAATTGCAAGCGCGGCTGCGGAATCGACTCCCCCGCTTACACCGATTACTGCACGGGTTATTTTGTTTTCTTTCATGTAGCTTTTGAGCTGTGAGGAAAGGCTTTCTGCCATTTTCCTGAAGTCACGGGACTTCAGCTCTTTGAGTAGTTTTTCCTTTTTCGTGTGAACACCTTGTAAATTTCAAGCAGGAAGATGGGCACAAGGGAGGCGAGGAATATGTTGATTAGCTCGTTTGCTGAAAGCGCGGCCTGTGCGCATTCCCCTGATGCAACCTGGTCTGATGAGCATGAGAACATTACTGCGCGCACCTCTGGAATGTAGAGTGCAGTGAACTGCAGCAGAATGGAGAATATTATTGCAAGTATGAGGTATTTGTTTTGGTGGATGTGCTTAAGGAAGAATTCCTCTGTCCTTATTGAAAAGACAAGGATGAGCTCAAGCACCACAAGAGTTGTGAATGCAACAGAGCGGGCATGCATTACGCCCGTATCATAATATAGCATGAACATTGCGAGTGTCACTCCCCCGATTATTGCCCCTAGGAATCCGAGCTTCATTAAGTTCTTTTTTGAGAGTATGTGGGATTCCTTGCTTCTCGGGGGCCTTTGCATTATGTTTTCAGTTGCAGGGTCAACGCTAAGCGCAAGCGCGGGGAATCCGTCGGTAAGTATGTTAACCCATAAAAGCTGAAGTGGAAGAAGGGGAGTTGCGAGCCCACCTATTGTTGCAAAGAATATTGTGACAATCTCCCCGATGTTTGCGGAAACAAGGTAGAAAACTGCCTTCTTTATGTTATTGTAGATTATCCTTCCCTCCTCAACTGCAGAAACTATTGTTGCGAAATTGTCATCAATCAGAACCATGTCTGCAGATTCTTTTGATACATCTGTGCCTGTAATTCCCATTGCAACCCCGATATCCGAGCGCATGAGGGCGGGCGCATCATTTACCCCGTCCCCCGTCATTGCGACAATGTACTTGTGCTCTTTGAGCGCATTCATTATGTCAAGCTTGTGCTTTGGGGAAACGCGGGCATACACTGTTGCGCTGTCTGCAACTTTTTTCAGGTCATCCCCGCCCATGCCCTCCAAATCCTCCCCGGTGAAAGCCTTGTCCCCTTCCTTGTAAATCCCGAGCTCCTTTGCTATTGCTATTGCTGTGAGCTTGTGGTCCCCTGTAATCATGACTACCTTTATTCCCGCGCTCTTGCATTTTTCAATGGAATGTTTTACTTCCGGCCTGGGGGGGTCAATCATGCCAACAAGCCCAACGAATATGAGGTTTCTTTCAACTTCGTCTATATTCACGTCAAGTTTTTTTCTTTCGAATTCCTTGTATGCAAACCCAAGGGTGCGGAAGGCGTCCTTGGTCAGGTTTTCGTTTGCCTTTGTAATCCTCTTCTTGTCCTTGCTGGTGATTTTCCTTACTTTTCCGTTTTCAAGAATCCTGTTGCATGAGCCGAGTATGGCTTCGGGCGCGCCCTTGCAATTTACGTATTTCGTGTTTTTGTGCTGCTCTAGTGTGCTCATTCTTTTTCTTTCAGAGTCAAATGGGAGTTCTGCTATGTTTTCATATTTTTCTTTGATTTCGTTGTACCACAGGCCGGCCTTTGCGGCAAGGACTTGGAGGGAGCCCTCGGTTGGATCTCCGATTATCTTCCACCTTCCCTCCTCATTTACAAGATGGGAATTGTTGCAGAGCATTCCGACTCTGAGAAGCCTCTCCAGGTCGCCCTCAACCTTGAATGACTTGCCCTCAATAGTGAATTCGCCTTCAGGGTTGTAGCCGGTTCCTGAAACATCTATGTATTTTTCATTAAGGTAGATTTTCTTTACTGTCATTGCATTCTTTGTAAGCGTGCCTGTCTTGTCCGAGCATATGACATTTGCGCTTCCAAGGGTTTCGACTGCTTTTAGCTTGCGTATTACTGCGCTTTTCTTGGACATGCGCTGAAGCCCGAGCGCAAGGGAGATTGTCACTATCGCAGGAAGGCCTTCAGGTATTGCCGCCACCGCAAGTGCAACTGCGATGAGAAACATTGGAAAAATTGGCTGCTGCTGCACGAATATGCCAACAAGGAATATTATTACGGATACCAGAACTGCGCCGATTCCAAGCTTTTTTCCAACAGAGTCAAGCTCCTCCTGAAGGGGGGTCTTTTCTTTTTCTGTTTCCTGCACAAGGTTTGCTATTTCGCCTATTTCGGTGTTCATGCCTGTTCCGGTCACTTCGGCAACGCCCCTTCCGTAAGTCGCCATTGTTCCCATGAATATTTTGTTCTTTTCATCGGTGTCTTTTCGGACTGCAACGCTTTCGCCTGTAAGGGGGGCCTCGTTTACCGAAAGGTTTGAAACGCTAATGAGCTTTGCATCTGCTGGAATGAGGTCGCCTGTTTCAACAACTATTACGTCTCCGGGCACTATGTTTTTTACAGGTATAACTACTATTTCTCCATCGCGTATAACTCTTGCTTTCGGAGAGACCATCCTTTTTAGCGCCTCTATTGCCTCCTCTGCCTTGTATTCCTGTATGAAGCCGAAAATGCCGTTGAAAAGCACAATTGCAACAATTGCGATTGCATCGACCATGCTCTCCTCATGGCCCCAGGGGAATGTCTTGTCCAACAGGGCTGAAACCAGTGCTGCAATGAGAAGAAGGATAACTACGAAATCGGTGAACTGGCTTATCAGAATGGAGAATGTGCTTCTTTTCTTTTTCCTGGTAAGCTCGTTGTGACCGTATTTTTCAAGGCGTTTTTCTGCCTCTCCCTTGCTTAGCCCTGTAAGGTTTTCCATAATCATCCCAAATAGTCGGCAAGTGTCTTCTGTTCCTTGCTTTTTTCGGCTTCTCTTTTAACCCTTTTGCTTTTTTCGTTTTTTTCGGAGATAGGGTTTTTCTTTTCTTGCATCTGCGAAACTATTCTTTTCATCTTTCCCTCTTTTGCGCGTGAAGCCCAAAGGGATGTTTCGTCTTTTGTTCCTTTTGTTATGAGCACTATTACTTCGCCCGCCTTTGCCCTTCCTGCCCTTCCTCTTCTCTGAATTGTGCGGATTTCGCTTGCAATCGGCTCGTAGAAAATCACAATGTCTACGGATGGGATGTCGAGCCCCTCCTCGCCTATGGAGGTTGCTACAAGGGCGTCAAAGTCCCCTTTCCTGAACTGGTCTATTGTATTTTTCTGCGTTTTCTGGGTGACCCCTTTTCCCTTTCCAAGGAAAGCATGCGCGGGAATGCCCGCCGAATTGAGCGCTTCGGTAATTTTTCTTATCTGGTCCCTGTATTGTGCAAAAACTATCATCTTCTTTTCTTTTCTTTTCTTTGCAATATGCACCAGCTTCTCAAGCTTTGGGTGCTCCTCTTGCAAGTTTGAGAGCAGTTGGATTATGCGTATGTCGCTCATTATCCTTTTTGCGCCTTTTGAGTCCTTTTGCTTTAGTTTTCCGATGTATTTTAGGAACGTGTATGTTCCTTGGGTTTCAAGAAGCTCAAGCATGTGAACCAAATTGAAAAGGGAGGTGAAATGGGAGAGCGCGGCGTACTTTGAGTTTGAGTTGCTCTGCATTATTTTTTTCCTCATTTCAACAAGATGGCCTTTTGAGAAGAATTTTCCGGTGAAGCCCATCTTCCTTAGTGACTGGATGCTTTCATTTATCATTTCCTCCAGCACGGCTTTTGCGCTTTTAAGCTGCGGAGGGAGATCAACAAGCACCCACCGGACTTCAAGGGGCTTTACATGGGATGAGACGTCGCTGTCCTTTTCTGTGCGTATTTCAATGTTTTTTGTGCCCAGCGCCTTTACGATTTTGTTTATCCTTTCTTTTGTTCCTCCGGGAGATGCAGTGAGCCCGAGAACGGTTGTTTTTTCCTCCGCGCATTTCTGGGCCAGAAAAGTATATGCGTAATTGCCTATTGCCCTGTGCGCCTCGTCAAATATGCAGATGGAGAAATCAAAATCTAGAACGCCTTTCTCAATATCGTTTTTTGCAGTCTGGGGTGTTGAGAAAACCAGCTTTTTTTTCCAGAGCGGTTTTCTTTCGGAAGGGGGGGTTTCGCCTGTGAGAAGAACGGCATCGTCTTTTGGAATTTTCATATTTTGGAGTGTTGACTTGTAGTGCTGGCGGGCGAGGGGCTTTGTCGGAGCGAGGAAAAGGATTTTCCCCTTTTTTGAGAATTCCTCAATCATCATGTAGGCGATTACTGTCTTTCCGAGCCCGGTCGGGAGAACTACCAGGGTGCTGCCTTTTTCCATTATTGAGCCCGCTATTGAAATCTGGTATTCGCGGGGGATGATTTTGGAGCGGTCCAGCCCAACGCTGCCTGCCATGCTTTCAATGGGCAGAATAATGTTTAAATCAGTGCGGTGCGGGGGAATGGCCGAATCTGGCGGGCAAAGGGGCTGTTGGAGAGGGTGAAAGGTAAAGGGGCGGGAATAGAATTATAAATGGGAAATTTTGTAAGTTAGCCATGGCATTGCCGATAGCTTCAGTTGAGCGCCTCATAAGGGAGGCAGGGGGAGAAAGAGTTAGTGATAAAGCTGCGGCAAAGCTTGCCGAGGAGCTTGAGGAGATGGGAAAGGAGATTGCAAAAAAGGCGATACGCTTCGCCAAGCATGCCGGAAGGAAAACCATAACCAAAGAGGATGTCAAGCTTGCGGTGAAGAGCTAGTTTTTTGCTTATTGGAAATAGATTAAAATGCTGGGGAGGATAGCAGTGCATGGATTCTGAAAGTGAGGGGCATGGCATGAAAAGGAAAGGCGGGAGGAGATACGAGTTCGGTTCGCCCCTGAATCTGGCGGCTGCGGCATTGCTTGCAAGCTTGTTCATAGCAGAGAATCCTGCACTGCCTTTTGTTGAAGTCATCTATGATTTTGTCTCGCCTATGTTCAGCTCGGTTTTTGCTCTCGGATTGGGCGCTGCGTTCTACTTCCTATTTGTTGCATATAAGTGGTTAAGGCCTGAAGACAGGTCAAGCAAAGTATTTGAGTTTCTAAAGAATTCTGCAATTGAGTTTTTCATGGTATTGCTTGCAGGAGTGATGATAGTTGCTTGGATTTCCTTGAGTGTGAGTGTATACTCTGTGTTTTCTATTGGCATTGGGCTTGAGGTTTATGGAAAAGAAGAGAGTGTGATAGTTGTTCTATTAGGAGTGTTTTTCTTTTTTGCAAGGTGGGCAATTGGCCCCTTGTTGCGTTCTGAAATAGAAAAAGAGCCACTCGGAGGCAAGTAGAAGAAGAAGCTATTTTGCTTTTTGAAGGGTAAAGTAAATTCTTTGCACCAGGGTTATCAGGGATAGTGTTGCAGCCAGTGAAACTGCATATGTTATGTAGGCTGGCTCTTGCAGCAGAATTGCAATTAGCACTCCTGCAAACAAAAGTGCAAGGCGTTCTGCGCGCTCAAGCAGGCCCGGCATTTTTCTTGCTGCCTCATTTGACAGGGCTTCGGTGTGGCTGGCATATGCCTTTGCAAAGGAAGTCATGCACGTGCCGAAAAAGAGAAGGAAGAAGAGCCAGTAGGAGCCGGGCATCAGGAAGGCGGGAATTCCGTAGTAGAGGAGGGATGCGAGAAAAAGGAATTCCACTGCCCGGTCTGCAATCCCGTCTATAAACGCGCCCTTTTTTGTTGCCTGCTTTCTTGCGCGGGCAACCGCGCCGTCAACCATGTCAAGCGCGCCAGAAAGAATGAAAAGGAAAAGGAATGCTGGAAGGGAGCGGTAGTGGGCGAGTGCAACGAAGCCCGCGCATGCAATGAGAAGGGAAAGAAACGTCCAGGCATTTGGAGAAATGGGAAATTTGGAAAAAGTTCCTCCCACACGAGCCTGGAGCGAATTTGCAATTCCCTTCTGCTTCAGCATGCTACCCCTTTATGAACTGGTCAAGTATTCTTTTTGCAACCGAATCAGGGTACTGCTTTGGCGGGTGCTTCATGAGGTATGCGCATGCGCCGTCTACCGCGCCCCCTGCCTTCCGGTCAAGGGCAATTTGGGCTGCGCGTATTGCATCAATCGCAACTCCCGAGGAGTTTGCCTTGTCGTCAACATCCAGCCTTACTTCAAGGTTGAATGGGACGTCTGCCCACATCCTGCCCTCGATTCTCATGAATGCAAGCTTCTTGTTCCCAAGGAAAGGTATGAAATCGCTTGGCCCTATGTAAATCTGGTCTGCAGGGATTTCCTTTGAGATTTGGCTCTGGACCGCCTCTGTTTTGGAAATTCTTTTTGAAACGAGCCTTTCCTGCTCCTTCATATTGAGGAGGTCGGTGTTTCCGCCGACATTGATTTGGTACGTTTTTTCTATGTTTGTGCCCCTGTCGTCGCATAATTTTGCAAGTGTGCGGTGCACGATTGTTGCCCCGACCTGGCTTTTGAAATCGTCGCCAACAACAGGCACTTTTGCCTTCTTGAATTTCTGCTCCCATTTCTTGTCGCTTGCAATGAAAACAGGCATTGAGTTTACAAATGCGCATCCGGTCTCTATTGCAATGTCTGCCCACCATTCCACTGCTTTTTGGGAGCCGACCGGGAGGTAGTTTATAAGAACCGATGTTTTGGTGTCCTCAATTTCCCGAATTGCCTCTTTT
>CAYTXD010000038.1:0-8598 GCA_964441305.1 Microcaldota archaeon | reverse complement strand
TCTGCCAGACCTTTAGCGACCTGAGCTTTGTCATCGAATCCCCGCCCTTTGCAAGCTTTGCCAGCTTTCCTCCCGCCTGCACCCCTTTCGCTGCCGCACCTGCACCAAAGTAGAACGTGGCGGCAAGAAGAACAACATCCATTACGCAGTGCTGGTATGCGTCAAAAACCGCCTGCCTGGTCTGCTTGTTCGGAGATACCTTGAACTTTCTCTTTGCATCCACGGCCCTGTAAAACCCCGGGATGGTTGAAAGCTCCTTCAAAAGAATTTTTATGTTCTTGGGGTTGAGGTACTGCCTTGGGTCATCCTTGAATTTTGAAAGGCCCCTTGGCATTTTGCACAGAATCTTGATTATTTCTATCGGCGTATACCCCAAGGATACTGCAGCATCCTCTATGAACAGGATAGTGCCCCAGGCCTGGCTTGCCCCAGTTGTAGCCGCCTCCTTTACATCACTGACAAATCCCCCTGAATAATCCGCGCTTGCCTTAACCGGCCTGTAATCCTTGTAACCTGCAATTCCCAGAAACTCCCGGTGCGATTTTATATCATCCGATTTTGCAACGATGTATCTTCCCTTTTCCACCCTTACCATCGGAACTGTTTTTTTAAAGGAAGTTGCGTATCTTTTCACCTTTCTTGTCGCCCAGCTCGATTTAAGGAAATTGCTGAAATTTTCTTCAACGACTTCTCCAACTTCCGGATTGCATTCCTTTATGTACTCAATCATGTTGCTTATTCTCTTTTCAGTATTGCCCGAAATGAATGCATACATTCTGTCAACTGTTTTCCGGTCAATGTTTTTTCCGTTCTTCCAGTCAATGTTCGCGGTGAAAATCTCCAGCGCATCCTTCACGTTGTATCTATTGTATTTGGCAATATGCTTCTCAATCTTGTCGCTTTTCGCCATTTTGTACAGGTTATCTCTCATTTTGTCCGCATCCTCAGGCGAAATGACTCCAGACTCCATGAATTCAACAATCATTATGTCAAGTGGAAGGTAGGGGAGGGTCGCCCTAGCGCCAGCAAAATCCAATGCATCCCCGACTGCAGTATCCTTCATGTAGTTGGCAATTGAAAACCTGAACGACTTCAAACCCTTGTTCTCTGGCTTTTTCTCATCACCGTTGCATATTTTATCGGTAATCTCGTCGTCCATTGCAATATTGTAGATTGGCATGAAATAGGAAACATTGTTGATTGCCTCAGAAACCAGTGAATTGCTTGTTGCCGCTTTTTCGAACTTTGACATCTGCCCCAATATCGTTCTCTTTGCACTCTGTATCTCCTTCTTGTGCTCGGTAAGCTCTTTTGCAGTTTTATCGTCTCCCTTTATTTCTGCATTTTGTATTGCGACTTCAACATGCCCCAAATAAGTGATAAACGTGGTTTCTATCGCCTTCCTGCTCTGCAATGTCATTGCCATCAGATATCTCAACCCTTTTGAATGGCGGTCATCCTTGCTCAATGCCTGCTCTAAAAGCTCAGGCGTGAAAAGTGAAGCAGGAGTTTCCATCAGGGTGGCTGAAAGCTCCCGGGAATCCATTCCTGAAAATTCCCCCATCCGCTCTATATCCCTATCTGTTTGGGGAACAAAATCAAGAGAGAAAAAACCAATTTCCTGCTTCCTACTTGCTGCCTGAGCCTGCATCAACAACCACCTATTCTATATGAATTTCTTTGTTTATAATGCTAAGTGGTTCAGAAGCAGCTTATTTAACCTTTTAGCTTTTCCTTTTTTTAGAAATGGGCGGCCACAAATGCAAAAATAAACATCCCAACCCTGCCAAATGCGCGAATTTGGCGCCCGTGGGCGAATGATTAAATACTATGCCCTGATAATTTAACATTCCCGGTGAAACCATGATGAATATTGAATATTTCATATTGCTTCTTGTTGCGCTTTCGTTTGTTGCGTTGATATTCGGGCTAATTCTCCGCTACTTCAGGCAGCCGTCGGTGGTTGCATACATCCTGACTGGCATGGTTGCAGGCCCCTCTGTTCTCGGCATAGTAGGCGATTCGGATATAATAAGCCAGGTAGGCAGCCTTGGCGTCATAATGCTGCTTTTTTTTGTGGGAATGCAGATTAACCTGAAAAGGCTTGTTTCCAATTGGAAAATCGCGCTAGCAGGCACGTCCTTTCAGGTATTTGTGAGCATCCTGTTTGTCGCCGCCGCCGCGTTCTTTCTGGAATGGCCTTTTCCAATGGTTATCCTGTTCGGATTCGTAATCAGCCTCAGCAGCACCGCAGTGGTGCTGAAGATACTTGAGAGCAAAAACAAGACGAATTCCAAGCTCGGGAGGGATGCGATTTCAATCATTCTTGTCCAGGACCTTGCAGTAATACCTATGATAATCATCATCACGTATCTTTCAGGAACCGCAGTAAGCGGAAGCGAGGTCCTTTTCCAGATTGTCGGCTTCATGTTCATGATCGGCTTTGTGCTCTGGATGATGGGAAAAAGGAGCATCAACATCCCGTTCAGGGACAAGATAGTCCAGGATCCCGAATTCCAGCTTCTTGGCGCGTTTGCAATCTGTTTCGGCTTTGCCTTGGTATCGGGGTTCTTTCATCTTTCCGCCGCGCTGGGCTCTTTCATTGCGGGGCTTTTTGTCCGCAGCGCCAAGCAGACAGGATGGGTCACCGAAAGCCTGCGCCCGTTCAAGACGATATTCCTTGCGCTTTTTTTCGTCTATATCGGACTCCTTATACGCGTCGACTTTGTGATGGAAAACCTTCCGGTGATATTAATCCTGGTATTCTCGGTTTTCATAACAAACACGTTCATAAATGCCGCAATATTCAAGTTTCTCGGAGAAACATGGAAATATGGCATGTATGCGGGCTCGCTTCTTGCCCAAATCGGGGAGTTCAGCTTCATTTTGGTGGTGGTAGGGGTGGATTCCACATTGATTGACCATGCAACCTATGAAATTGCAGTGACAGTCATCGCATTTTCCCTAATCCTCAGCCCTGTATGGATGGCAATGTTCTCGACTTTTTCAAAGAAGGTTTCAAAAAGCATCTCCCGCCTTTCAAGCCGCGCCAAGAAGAAAGCGTGAGGCGCATGGCACCACCAGAAAACATGGCATCTTGCTGAAATCCTGCAAGAATTGGAAAATTGAAAACAGGGACATGCTGAAAGCATCCAATTCTGAAAAAGGGCCTTGCGGACGCGACTACTGGTGCCTTTCGGGCTTTGGGTGCTCATGCCCGAGCATTTGCTTTTTCTCCAGGTATTTTATGTGCCTTCTCCTTTCCTTTGCATACTTTTCGGCATCAAGCCCGTTCCTTCCGACCATTTCCGACGCGTGCTTCCCCCCCAGGAAGTGGGGCATTATTACGTAGGTTGCGCCTGCAAGGTAAAGCTCATTTGCATTGTCTATCTGGTGGGCGACTGCAACCACTATCGCATCCTTGTTAATCTCCCTTATATGGGATACCAAATGGATGTTCGTCTCAGAGCTTGGAATCGTGGAGACAACCATCTTTGCGCTTCCGATATTGAGCTCTTCCAAGAATTCGGAATCGTCCGCATCCCCGTAAATGCAGCTTATGCCCCTGTCCGAAAGTTCTGAAATCACTTCTGGGTCATAATCAACAACAAGGAAATCCTTTTTCATTTTTTTGAACATTTTCAGGAATTCATGGCCCACCCTGTTGCAGCCGAAAAGCACCACATCAAAATGGTTAACAATTTCCTTTTCCTCCCTTGCATCATTTCTTTCAAATATTCCAAGGAATTTTGATATGTGCGGGTATATCCTGTCGGAATACATTATCAGGTAGGATGAGCCGCCGATTGTCACCAGCCCGACAAGAGTCACAACAGAAAGCACTTCCCGCGATATGTGCCCCACCTTTATTCCGAGCGCAATGAATATCAGGGAGAACTCGCTTATCTGCGCGACTGTGAGGCCTGCAAGGAAGCTGGTTTTCTTCCTGTATCCCAAAATGCCCATAAGAATCATAACTACAAGCGGATTTCCAACAAGTATGAAAAGCGAAAATACTGCGAGCGGCACAATGAATTTTGTTATGTCCCCGAGCACCATCTGGGAGCCGAGGAGTATGAAAAACAGGATTATGAAAAAATCCCTCATAAGCTTCATCCTTGAATTGATTTCATAATGGTAGGGGGAAAGGGAAAGAGTCACACCTGCAACAAGCGCGCCGATTTCAATTGAAAATCCCAGTATGTGAAACAGGGAAGCAAGGCACATTCCCCATGCAATTGAAAAGAGGAAAAGGAGTTCCTGCGATTTTGCAAGGAACCTGGAAATTGCGGGAATGATGTAGACGCTTATGAGCCCAAGTGCTGCAAGCATCGCAATTCCAAAAAAAACCAGCTCCAGCGAAGCCCTGGAAAGGTCCGAGCTTGAGGAAAACGATGAAATTACGATGAGGAGCAGTATCACAAACAGGTCCTGCACAAGAAGAAAGCCTATTGAAATCTTTCCATAAAGCTTTTCCAGGTCCTTTTTGTCTGAAAGCAGCTTCATTATTATGATGGTGCTGCTGAACGTGATAGCAATTGCAATGTAAAACGAGGTTACCTGGTCAAAGCCGAGAAGGGATGCAATTGCAAACCCGAACAGGGAAGTGAAAAGTATCTGCCCGATTCCGGTTATCAGGGAAACCTTTCCGACTTCCCTTATCACTTTTGGGCTAAGGCTCAGCCCCACAATGAAAAGCAGGAACGTTATTCCCATCTGTGAAAAAACCGCAATTGTCTCCTGCGACTGAACTATGTCAAGAAAGTAGGGGCTGACCAGGATTCCCGAAAGTATATAGCCAACTATGAGGGGCTGCCTTAGCAGCTTCATTGCCGCTGAAACAACAAGGGTAATTCCAATGATAAGGCTTAATTCAATAAATATGTCCATTTCCGCTACCTCTCGCTTTTTTGCCCTGTTTGCCAACAATTTGCGGCTATTGGGTTATGAATGATTGGTTTAAATAATTAACAGAATGCAAACTTTCCGCCTCCCTCCCAGAGGGAAGTACAGCATGCACCAGCCTTGCAAACAGTTTTAATTTCCCCGTTCCATATAATCCCGGTGAAGGGATGATAGACATTTCCGCAAAAAATGTATCTGACAGGACCGCAGTGGCGGAAGGAAGCATCAAGCTAAGCGAAGAGGGCATTGAGCATATTGCGGAAAAGAAATGCCCCAAAGGAGACGTAATTGAGGCGGCAAAAATCTCTGCCCTTCTTGCGGTAAAAAACACCCCGAACGCAATACCCCACTGCCACCCCATACCCATTGACTCGACAAAAGTTGATATTGAAATAGACAAAAAGGAAAACAGGATTACAGTGAATTGCGAAGTAAGGACAAGCGCGAAGACAGGCGCGGAAATGGAAGCCCTATCCGGAGTTTCCTCTGCACTGCTCACAATTTGGGACATGGTGAAGCCGGTGGAAAAGAACAAGCACGGGCTTTACCCCAAAACGTCAATAGATGCAATAAGAGTCCTAAAGAAGAAAAAGGAAATTTCAAAAAGGAAGGAAATTTTTGAAAAGAAGAATCTTGCATTTGTTTAGTGCTTGATTGGGGAAATATGGGTGACAAAAATGGAAAGCAAAACGGACGTACCCAATGCTCACCGCGCGCATTCAGGATTCATAAAGGCAAAAGTGTCCATACTAACGCTTTCGGATACACGGAGCACAGCAGATGACATTAGCGGAAGGGTGCTTCGAAAGGCAGCAGAAAATGAAGGCCATGAAGTAGTGCTGCATGAAGTAATTGCGGATGATGCGGATGAGCTGAAAAGCACGCTTGATGAGCGCATCCCAAAAAGCGACGCAGTAATAACCACTGGGGGGACAGGCCCGGGCCCAAGGGACATTACTGTTGAAACAGTGGAGCCAATGCTTGAGAAAAAACTCGCCAGCTTCAATTCGCTTTTCACCCAGCTTTCCCATGAACAGGTGGGAACTGCATGCATACTCTCACGGGCAACCGCAGGCATGGTTGGGAACACTGCGGTTTTCTGCCTTCCCGGCTCCCCCAAGGCATGCGAGCTTGCGGCGGGAATAATATTCCCCGAGCTTTCGCACCTGGTGAACATTGCGAGGGGTTAGAATGGAAAAGCAGGGATTTGGTGAATTGGCGACTTACTCTGAAGCAATGAAGCTTCTCTACTCCAATGCAGTGGAAACCGGAAGCGAGCAGGCTGAAATTTCAAGCGCGCTTGGGAGGGTGCTTTCAGAAAAAATAATTTCGCCAATAGATGTCCCCCATTTCAACCGAAGCGCAATGGACGGGTATGCGGTGCGCGCGGAAGACACATTCGGGGCATCGGAAACCTCTCCCAAAAATCTGAAGGTTATTGAGTCAATTTCAGCAGGCATGGTTGCGCAAAAAGCCCTTGGAAAGGAAGAGTGCATCGGGATTACAACAGGCGCTAAAATGCCTGAAGGCGCAGATGCTTCGCTCATGGTGGAATACACTGAAAAAAGCGGGGATGAAATAACTGCGCGAAAATCAGTTGCCCCAGGGCAGAATGTGATAAAAAAGGGCTCCGACCTGAAAAAGGGAGAAACTGCACTCAGCAAGGGCGATATCCTCACACCCGCAAAAACAGGGGTGCTTTCCGCACTCGGGCTTAGGGAAATAAAGGTGAAAAAGAAGCCGAAAGTGGCAGTCATAGGCACAGGGGATGAAATAGTAAAGGAAGGCCCTTTGCCCGAAGGAAAAATTTACGACATTAACACAAGGGCCCTAATTGACGCGCTTAAGGGGCATTCATGCGAGCCGGCTGATTTAGGAGTTGCGAAGGATGATAAGGACGAGATAAGGGGCAAGATTTCAGGCGCGCTCGAAAGCTCGGACCTAATACTCATTTCCGGCGGCTCATCCCTCGGCACTGAAGACCTGATGGTGGATATTGTAAATGAAATGGGAGGGGAAACGCTTGCCCACGGAATTGCAGTAAAGCCGGGCAAGCCGACCATAATTTCAAAAATTTCAGGAAAGCTTGTTCTCGGGCTTCCAGGCCATCCAACATCGTCACTTTCAAACTTCTACATCATTGTAAAGCCGCTTATTGCAAAAATGCTTGGAACCGAATTCCCTGAAAAGGCAATTGATGCGGAGCTGGAGAGGAAAGTGGTTTCCACTATTGGGAGGTACACATCCCTCCCAATGAAAGTTGATAACGGAATTGCAATTCCAATAGCGCGCGGCTCATCCGCAATAACAAGCATGAGCAAGGCGGATGGCTTCGTGGGCATAAGCGAGAATACCGAAGTGCTTGAAAGGGGGGCAAAAGTAAAAGTTCTCCTATTCTAGCATCAGGGCATAATGTTAAATAAAGTGCACGCCAACCAATATCCATGTCCTCAATGGATGACTTTTACGCTAACAATGAGCAATGCTTCAGGTGCAGGGTTTATGTTCCCAGAGTGGAGATGAGGTATTATGCAGGCATGCTCTACTGCCCGGTCTGCTACCAGGAAATAATGTTTGAGCAGAGGGAAGAGCGGGACAAGATGTACGAGGATGCAAGAAAAGGCGCAATGACTGCGCACCGGACCTGCGGAAACTGCGGCGCATACCTAAATGAAAGCGGCGAGTGCCCCAACTGCTCTCGCAGGGGAATCCAGCAAAGCCAGTGCCAGAAATGCGGCAAATTTACCTATGAACTATACACCCTCAGGGGAAAGCAGCTCTGCAAAACATGTTATGATGATGAAGGGGACGAGCCCCGCTCGCCAGTTGGAAAATTCTTCATGAAACTTATTTCAATATTCAAGCCAAAGAAGGGAAGCGGGAAGGAGAAGAAAAAGGAAAAGAGATGGGACGAATTACTCAAGGTTGCTGAAAAGGAAGGTCTCGCCGAGCCCCGGATAAAAGAGGACATGGAAAGCAAGGAAGGCGGGGAAATAGAAGCAGAGGAGAAAAAGGGCGCAGGCAGCCAGGATGAAATGAAAAAATCAGGGAGGGGAAGCAAAAAGAAAGGCAAATCAGGAAAAGGGAAAAATGGAAGCAAAAAGAAAGGCAAATCAGGAAAAAAAGAGGGAAAAAAGGAAAAAGGAAAGGGAAAGAAAGGGGAAAAGAAGGGCAAAAAGGAATCAGTTGATAAATTTTACGGAAGAAAAATGAAAGGAGACAAGAAGCTGAGCAAAAATAATGAAGGCGACAGCAAAAAATGAGGTGTTTTTTTGGCAGAAGGAGAAAAAGTTGATATGAGCGAATTTATTGCGGAATTGGGGAACTTTGTGAATGAAAAGCTCGGGAAAAAGCCGTTCTTTTTCGCGATTTCCTATATTTCCGAAAGCAAGGAGGAAGAGGGAAAAATGGATGTTGCGATGGGCCACCTCTCAAACCTTGATGTTTTGCCCGACAAGGATGCGCAGAAGCTGAAATACTCCCTTTATGAGAAGCTTTACGGATACTTGGGAACTGTTAGCAAGGCAGAACCAGGGTATGAGGGACAGGCGGAAACCCCTGCCGCGCAGGAAGGCGAGGCACAACCCCGGGCACCCCCCGAAAGCCAGGGCGCGCCTCAGCAGGAATGAAAATAGCAATAATGCGCGAAGTTGTTGCTATCGCTTTGTTTGCAGCAAATAAATTGGCCTATTT
>CAYTXD010000037.1:0-8609 GCA_964441305.1 Microcaldota archaeon | reverse complement strand
CCTCCTCTTGCTAAGGTGAGGTACGAGAAAATTGCGCATGTTTTCGACAATATCAAACTCCTCGGCCTTTCGCTCGCCCAAAACTGGATTATCGGGCCAATTCTTATGTTCATCCTGGCAATAGTTTTCCTGCGTGATTACCCTGAATATATGGTTGGATTGATAATGATTGGAATTGCAAGATGCATTGCAATGGTTCTCGTGTGGAACGAGCTTGCCAAAGGCCACACGGATTTTACTGCGGGCCTGGTAGCGGTCAACAGCATTTTTCAAGTAATATTCTATGGAGTATATGCATGGTTCTTTATCACGATATTGCCTCCATTTTTTGGCCTGTCCGGAAGCGTTGTTGACATCAGCATATGGCAGGTTGCGGAAAGCGTATTTATCTATCTCGGCATACCGTTTATTGCCGGTGCTCTCACGCATCATTTTCTCGTGAAGAAAAAGGGCGAGGAATGGTACCACAAGAAATTCATACCAAAAATCAGTCCCGTAACACTCGTTGCACTGCTCTTTACAATTGTCATCATGTTCAGCCTCAAGGGAAGCGTGATACTTCAGATACCTGGCGATGTCGTTGCCATAGCCATTCCGCTCGCGCTCTATTTTGTGCTTATGTTTTTTGTAAGCTTTATTATTTCCAAAAAAGCAGGCGCGGATTATCCAAGAACCGCATCCCTCTCGCTTACTGCGGCGAGCAACAACTTTGAGCTTGCAATAGCCGTTGCAGTGGCAGTTTTCGGAATAAATTCCGGTGCGGCATTTGCGGCCGTAATAGGGCCTCTTATAGAAGTTCCCGTTCTTATAGGGCTTGTAGATGTTTCTTTGTTTCTCAAGGCAAATTATTTCAAGGAAAAGGTGTAATATATGAAAAAAGTCGAAATAAAGAAAATAGTAAAGGAAAGCTATGGAAAAATTGCGGAAAGCGGTGGAAGCTGCGGCTGCTCGTGCAACTGCGGAAGTACAGACAACGAAACGATTGCAAAAAGCCTGGGCTATTCAGAAAAGGAAATCAAGTCCGTGCCTGACGCAAATTTTGGGCTTGGCTGCGGAAACCCTACCTCCCTTGGAGAAATAAAGAAAGGCATGACTGTTCTTGACCTTGGCTCCGGCGCGGGGTTTGACTGCTTTCTTGCAGCGGAAAAAACCGGCAAAAATGGAAAAGTAATAGGATTTGACATGACTGAAAACATGGTGAAAAAAGCGCGCAAGAACGCAGAAAAATACGGCTATTCAAATGTTGAATTCAGGCTCGGCGAAATAGAAGAATTGCCCGTAGAAGACAATTCAATTGACTTAATCATAAGCAACTGCGTAATCAATCTCTCTCCTGACAAGGACAAGGTTTTCTCGGAGGCATTCCGCGTCCTGAAGAAAGGGGGCGAATTGTTCGTTTCAGATATCGTCCTTCTGCAAGAATTGAGCAAAGAGCAAAGAAACAACAAGGACTTGATTTTCGGCTGCGTAGGCGGCGCACTGCTGCGAAACGACTACATACGCAAGATAAGGGCAGCAGGCTTCAAGGTGAAAATTCAGGAAGAAGATAAACAGATAAGCGAAAGGCAGTATTCCGGCATGCCTCTTGAAAGCCTGAAGCTGACCGCATACAAGTGAAATCGTGATTTAATGAAGTACGTCCTATTCATATGCACCGAAAATTCCGCGCGAAGCCAGATGGCAGAGGCGTTCTTCAACCATTACAACAAGAATCCGGAATACTTTGGAATAAGCGCAGGCTTGCGGCCTGCGAAATCAGTGAAGCCTGAAGCCATTGATGTAATGGCAGAGAATGGAATAGACATGTCAATGCAGCGGCCGAAAGCGCTCGATTTTCAGATGATAAAAAACGCGGAGAGAATATTCACTATGGGATGTATCAAGCAATGCCCTGCCGCCCCTCCTGAAAAGACAGAGGACTGGAATTTGGAGGACCCTGCGGATAAGTCCATTGGGAAAGTCAGGGAAATACGCGACGCGATTGAGCTGCGCGTGAAAAAGCTGGTTTCGGAACTTTGAGTTAAATCAATCATTGTTTGAATCGAGGGGAATATCTATCATCACAGATGCACAATATCCTCTTTTTACTAAATCCAACTCTAAATTTTTCATTGCATTGTAATTTCTATAGTGCCTTCCTTCAGTTCCATTCCAAAGCTAAAAAATTTTACGAAAATTTTTCATGTCTGGTTGTCCTGTTCTCGTTTTAGAGTTGCTTTAATTCGCATACAAAAGATGGCGACCTTTGATCTTGCCGTCTCTAAAGTTGTTTGAAGTATTGCAATCATTGATTTCCATAAGTTTAAATGCATTATGAGAAATATCTAAAAGATGGACCCATATGAGATAGTTATCCTTTCTGCGATAGGGTTTGTTACAGGGTTATTCAGCGGAATGTTTGGCATAGGCGGCGGGTCGGTCAGAATTCCCCTGCTTTTTCTGGCTGGAATGCCCCTTATCAATGCTTTTGCGACAAACATGTTTGCAATACCTTTTTGTTCGGCAATTGGGGCGCACGTCCAGAGGAAAAATATAAGGTGGAGCATTGCGGCCCCTTTTGTTTTGGGTGCATCCATAGGCATTGCAGCCGCCACCTTGATTGTTGGGTTCATTTCAACGCATGTTCTTTCATTGATTTTCTTTTTTGCCGCCATTTTGACAATGCTCGGGCTTTACATGGACAAAATAAGCCCTGCGATTTACGACAAATTAGAACCTACTTCCCAAAACCTTTTCATTGGAGGTTTTTTTTCCAACCTGATTATAGGCATGAGAGGCGGCAGCGGGGGAACGGCATTTCCCCCCGTTCTTAGGGCCATGCACATAAAAATGCACAGTGCAGTGGCAACATCATTGTTTGTAGGAACTATTACTTCCATTATTGCACTTGCAATATACCTGTTCAGGGGCGAAGTCCTTCTTTTTCATGCAGTAGTTGTAACTGTGGCTGGCGTTGCGGGGTCATACATTGGCAGCAAGTTCTCGATGGAAACTGAATCAAAATGGCTCAAGGCAGGGCTTGCGGCAATGGTGTTTTTGCTTGCGTGCGGCGTGCTTTACGGGGAATTTATAATCTGAACCGGCTTTCGGATTTTTCCATTTTGGTTTTATTATCGCCTGTAAAGCAAATCTTATGCCTTTTCTCCAGTCATGGGCACCATATTACAATGTCCCTTAATCTCGGCTTATTATTCCATTCTCCTTTTCAATACCCAAACCGAGGAATAAAACAGGACGATTGAATAAACGGTTAAAACAAAAAAGCTTGCCAAAGGGCCTGCCGCATCATACGTCCCAGTCAAAAAAAAGCGTATCAGGTCAACAGAGTAGGTCAGGGGCAATACATATGACAGCGGCTGGATAAATGCAGGCATGGCGCTTATTGGGATGAAAACCCCGCAAAGAAAAATCATGGGAAACCTGAAGAAATTTGCCAGGGTCATGGCGTCGAATATCTCCTTAACATAAACTGAAACGAACGTGCCAAAAACTGAAAACACGGCTGCAGACATTAGCAGCGGCAAAATCAAAAATGCCAAATTTTCCAAAGGAACATTCAGGAGGATTGCGGAGCCCAATAGGAAAACGCAAGATATTAAAAACCCGAAAATCACCCCTCCTAGGACCTTTCCGAAGAGCACTGATTCAACAGACAAAGGGGCGAGCATCAACCTGTCAAATGTTTTTGTCCTTCTTTCAAAAACGATTACAATTGCCTCCGCGGAAGTGGAAGCGAAGAGTATTGACATTGCAATAATGCCGGGGGCAAGCTCGCTTATCTCTCCCGGGTTTCTCAGGACAAACGCCAACGCCATAACGATTGGAAACATTATGCCCCAACTAAGGTTGGGAGGCTTGAAATAGTATGTTTTCAGGTCCTTCAGCGCTATGTAAAAAGCCCCCATTAAGCTTTGTTTATTCACTTCCGGTCCCTCCCTTGTCAATTAACATTATTTCTTCCCTAAGCCCGGTAATTTCAATAAAAGCATCCTCAAGATTTTTTGTTTTGGTTTTTGACATAAGGCTCGTTGGAGTGCCTGTCGCCCTTATTTTTCCGCTGGTAATTATTGCAATGCTGTCACATAACTGCTCCGCTTCTTCAATATAATGGGTTGTCAGGAAAACCGTTACTCCCTCTTTGTTAAGCTCCTTAATCATTGAGCGCAAAATCCTTGAAGAAAGGACATCAAGGCCAGTTGTGGGCTCGTCCAAAAACAATATTTTGGGCTTATGCACCAACGCAGCGGCTATTGTCACCTTTCTTTTCATGCCTTTTGAAAGCTTTGAAAATTTTACGCCCCTCTTGTCTTCAAGCCCAAGCCTTTTTAGGAGGCCGTTTATAGCATTTTCCCTTTCTATTCTGGAAACTCCATATATCTGCCCGACAAAATCCAGGTTATCCTCCACGCTTAATTCGTCATATAAGTTGGAGTCTTCCGTAACAACTCCTATATTCCTTTTAATCGCAACTATGTCTTTTACCACGTCTAATTTGTCTATGGCCGCCGTTCCGCTGCTTGGCTTTGCAAGCCCCACCAGAATTTTTATGGTTGAGGTTTTGCCTGCCCCGTTAGGCCCCAAAAAGCCAAAAATCTCGCCTTTTTCCACGGAAAGACTAATTTTATTTACTGCCAAGAACCCATTATAGTATTTGGCCAGATTTGAAATCTTGATGATATTCTCTTCTTTTGCGTTTGTCATTGATCCGTGCCACCTATGGAATTATTCATGCTGTTTCCCTTTGGCCTGTCCTGTATTCCAAGTATGATTAAATCCTCCTTCGCCAGTATGCCCCGTGTTTCGCCTTTTTTGATGTAAATGCATTCATTCTTTCCTAAAAGAAAACTCCCGTTTTTATCAGTGAACTTGCCTTTGCCATCAAGAACTGTCAAAAGCACACCATACTCCTCTGGATGAGGGGGTATTTCGACGCCTGATTTTAAGCATATCAATGCTGCATGAAAGCCTTCTGCATTAAGGAAATGCCTTTTTATCGGCTTTTCAGAAGAAAAGATGATTTTTTCGGATAAATTATACGTTTTCATTTTTTTCACCTTTGAATATTGTCTTTATGAACTGCTTATTCCTGAAAATCCTGACGGATACGAAGATTATGAAAAATAAACCAAACCACACGTGCAAATCGGTGATAAGGCGGAATTTTGGTGACGAGGAGGTTAAGTAATTAATAAATAGTGGAATTGAGGTTAGCGCAGTCATTGCAAATGTCAGAATGCACATTTTTTCCAAAAGGCGTTTAACTTTCATTATCCTCTCCTCCAAATTGCCCTTTATAGAATTTTGCCAGCTTATCCATCATCTTTCTCCGTTCCATGACCATTTCGAGCCATTTTTTAAGGAACATTTTTCCTTTCCCGGTTATCCTGTAAATCCTTTTATCCGGCCCTTCTTTGTTTTTTTCCCATTTTGATGCCAGCAATTTCTCCTGCTCCATTCTCCTTAGGGTGGTATACATGGTCCCGGTTTTTACCTGCTGTTTTCCGTTGCTTATAGTTTCGATCTCTCTGATTATATCATAGCCGCAAGAAGGCTTTTCGCAAATAACTCTAAGTATCATGAATTGCAGCCACCTTCTTTCGGGATATCCGCAATTGCAGCCGCTTTTGCACATGGGGATATATAACAATGTTATATATATAAATATTTCCCCTCCTGCATGCCCAACCAGGGCGTGGGTTGCCCCTCCCTATTTTGAGAGCCCAATTGATTCTGCAAAATGGAGCAAGTTTTGGGGGAAGGGAAATCAAATCTCCAGTTTTTGAAAAGGAACTTTCCAATCCGAAGCTCGATGCATCAAGTCGTCTGTTTGGTCCGAACTCGTCTGCCTGAGTAGACTAGACACAGGTCATTTGAGCGTCGCACGCTCAAAAGTTTGGAAAATAAATTTTCCAAATTCTGAAAAGACAGGTTTTTCAGAAGTTTTGCAGCGAGCTGCAAATCATTTCCCAAAGAAATGAGGTCTTCATAATCTCATTTCAAAACCTTTTGAAAAACCCTGCCCAAACAATTGTAACCAAAATCCCTAGAACTATCAGTGCTGGTCCTGCCAGACCAAACGCAGTTTCTGCCATTTGATCTAGAAACATGAACAGTACTCCAGATAATACCAATATCGCAGGCGTTGACTTTGCTATAAATGAAAAACTAATTCCCATAGTTTCACTTCTTAGTATTTACTCCCACTTTTAAAATTACATTTTTTACAAAGTATTATTGAAAGTAAATTATTTAAATACCTATGTTAATAATAATTAACGATGGCAAGCAACATTTTGGCTCTCGTGAGTGAATCTCAAGCCCTCAACTCGAAGATATTTTCACTTCCAAGAATTCTGATCCTTAGTTCTCTAGAAACTTTTGATAAAGATGGCGCAACCTATCGGGAGCTTAAGGCAGGCTTGGGGATGGAAGATGGCATACTGTTCTCAAATTTAACTGCCCTTGAAAACATGGGTTATTTGAAAAAGAAAAAAGACGTTAAAGTAGGTAACAAAAAGCTTGATGTTTTTTCTATAACTGATGAGGGTAGAGCTGCTTTTAGTTCTATGAAAATATGGATGAAAAAATGGTTGGGGTGTGTAGATGAGTAAACTTAAGAAGCTTTTGGCTTGTTTAAAGGAATTGAATTTCAAACCAAATGTGAATAACTTTGAACATAGGCTTATAATTCAAAAAACTGCATGCCTTCTTGAGTTAATGGGATTTAAAATTGGATATAATTTTTCACTTTATGTTAGGGGACCTTATTCTACTGATTTAACTCATGATCTGTACGATAATATCCAATTTGTTTATGAAAATAAGATCTCGCCTAATTTTTCATCGCCAAAGAGAGAGAAACTACTCGAATTTTCTGATGCTACAGATAAACTTGACCCAGCATTACTTGAGATAATGTCGACCTATGCTTTCATTTCAAAGGCTTTAGGTAAGGATGAAAAGGAGGCAATAATTGAACTAAAAAGATTAAAGCCGTTTTTTTCAGATGCGCAAATCGCTGTTGGTGTTTCGAGAGCCAAGCAGTTGATAACCCCAACTGAAGATGAAGTAAAAAGAATGAAAAAAGAATTTGAAGACTTTGAAGGAGCAGGTGTTTCAGATATGCAGTAAGGGATGAGTTAATGACTAAAAGTTCTAATGCAGAAATATGGAGGGTTGATTTAAGCGGTTCACGAGGCCACGAACAAAAGAAGGAGAGACCGGCAATTGTTTGGAGAGATCTGGACCACATAAAAATGGCCTTGGTGATCCCAATTACCAGCGTTCTTGAAAGAAACAAATCCTCACATACCCATTCACTCTCTCCAAGCCTTAAAAATGGTTTAGATGTTGAAAGCGTTGCACTCATTTTCCAAATCGTTTCCATTGATAAGAAAAGACTGAAGAAAAAAATCGGACAGCTTGATAATGAAGATATAGTTGCGATTGCTGCACTGCTTAAGGATTTACTACGCATTTGATGGTTTCACAAATTAGATTCATTTTGCAATATCAATGCACCAACTTTATAGGCGATACATATTCCCCCCTAAAGTTAGGTGCAGATTTTCAAGTTCTGAACGTCAGTTCTTATGAATTCAAAGGAATCGTTGGTAACAGTGCGCTTAATAAACACTGTTGCCTAATTGGCCAGATCTGCACTTTCTTTTTTAACCAGGTCTTTTCCTTTTAAACCTGTGAAAAATTCAAGCTTCAGCTTCATAAGTTTTAATGCTTCGATAACTTCGTTTTCCCTGCTTTCAAGCGTCATAACATTCCTTTTCTCATCGAAATACATCTTGTTGCACTCCTCGATTTTAACAACTATGTCCTCTCGCATATCTTCAATAACCGCAAGATTCTTTTTCATGTCCGAACTCAGATCCATTTTATGGGCATATCTGCCCAATGCAATTACTTCATTTATCAACCTCAGGATGTTTGCCATTTTCTCTTCGATTTGATTTTCCTGCAATCCCATAGCATGGTTGATTTCGGAAATTTTTTTAGTAAGGGAGACGTTTACGTTTTCGTAAGTCATTATTGCGGCGTCGATGAATTCGTTAGCCTTGCCGTTAAGGAATTTCAATGCCATGTGCGGTTTTTCCTTTAGCAACAGTTCCTTTTTGGCTTGAGAAAATTCCTTGAAAGGCATTCCCAAAAAGCCTAACGAAATAATCCCGCTTGCCGCACCAAACACACCGATCGTTATGTTACCCACCATTCCGAATGCTGCCGCTCCTTCTTTACCTATTGCTATAAAGCCTGCGCTCATGGCTCCGAAAAACAATGATGCCGCCACCTGGCCCAAGCTTTTTAACGAGGCATCAAAATAAACTTTCTTCTTTTCCTTTCTTACGTCGTGACCGATTGACAAATCTTTTGCTTTTGCCATTTTGTCAGTCATTTTTCCTTCTGAAAGAACAAGTTGGTTTTCAATCAATAAACATTTCATTTTTTGGTTCGAGTCAATCGCCTTTTCTATGTTTGGAAGGTCTTCTATCGCATCCTTCGCCTTGGATTTCCAATAATAAGTTCTTCCGGTGTATGCTTTTCCGAAAGGCCTTACTCCGCAAGCACGGAGATTGTTTTCGGTCACCTGAATTGGC
>CAYTXD010000036.1:0-8830 GCA_964441305.1 Microcaldota archaeon | reverse complement strand
CTCTTCCTTTGTGTACTTGTTCTCTTGGAACTTGTCGATATGCGGAATAAGGTTGAAAGGTATTGGATGGACAAATGCACTATTCTCCACCGGCTTTCCCTCCAGGTAATTCTTGGTCTGTTCCTCAAGCTCGGCCATGCCCTTGTTTCCCGCCCCGCTTGTTGCCTGGTATGTCGAAATTATCGCTTTTTTTAAGCCAAAATTCTTGTGCAAATGCCAAAGCGGGATTGCCGCAATTGCAGTTGTGCAGTTCGGGTTTGCAATGAGCTTATTGTCTCCAATTGCTTCAGGGTTGATTTCCGGAATAACCAATGGCACATTGTCATCATACCTGAAAGTTGAGGAATTGTCAATTACAACACAGCCGGCGTCAGTTGCCTTCTTCGCAGTTTCCTTGGGCCACCCCCCACCTATTGCAAAAAACGCAATATCAATTCCGGAAAAGTCGCACTCATTTGCATTCTCAACTGTCAACTCTCCCATATGTGTCTGCACCTTCTTTCCTGCAGACCTCTCTGAAGCAAATACCCTCAATTCCTTTATTGGAAAATTCCTCTTTTCTAGAACCTTAAGAAGCTCTCTCCCGACCATTCCAGTTACTCCAAAAATGCCAACAACTTTTCCTTCCATACGAACACACCCCCTGAACATGAAGTTTTCTCATTATTTTATTCTATTTGTTATTAAAGGTATCGGATATTTGACATGCCTTGCATCATTTTTTCTTTCCCCTCGCAAAAGAAAGAGAAATTGTTTTTAAACTATATTTCCAAAATAATTATGACCCGCTGTAGCTCAATGAGCCCTTTTTCTTTGGAAAAGAAAAAGTGCTTCACCCCAAAAAGAAACTGTTTTTAAGCTATTCCAACTATATATTTACGACCCGCTGTAGCTCAATGGCAGAGCGTCCGACTGTAGCATGTTTATCTACTATGTAGATATCGGACGGTTGCTGGTTCGGGCCTTTCTTTTCTTTTGGAAAAGAAAAGAAACCCCCGGGAAAGAAAAGAAAACCTAGGGCTTTCTATGGCCGCCAAAAAATCCGGCCAGCGGGATTTCTTCTTCAATTAATATTTGCAATTTTCTTTTTTTGAGAGGTGCTCTTTTTGCTAATTAGCGCGTTGAATAGGGATAACTTTTCTTGCCCGTGCTTCATGTCCATTTCGGATATCCTTTGCCTCAATTCCTTCTTGCCCATTGTTATTCCGGACTTTTTCAGAATGCTTGCCAATTCATCGATATTCTTTTCAATAAACTCTTCCTTTTTGGCAGGCCCGTATTGGTTTGCGTAAATTATGTTGTTAATGAGAATGTTTGCCTTCATTCTGTTGAGTTGAGTTTCATCGAATTGGTAATCTCTCATCTCCTTTATCATTTCAAGTGCACTGTCGAACTCAACAATAATTTTTGCATACTCCCTTTTTTCCTTCGCGTTTTTTGTTTTCTTCATGTAATCCATGAACCCTGCTTTCCATTCTGTTACGCAGAACTCGAAGAAATCGCACAGCATTGTGGAAAGCTCAACTTTCTTTCCCAAGTACTTTTCCCTGTTTACTTCGACAAAATCATAGAACGCGAGACCAAGTATGTCTGCTGGCCCGTCATCGTTGTATGCCCACCATTTTCCCCCAAGCTTCTTTAATGTGCCCAGATGGCCGTAGAATCTTGCCGCGTAGAGCGACATTATGCCTGCGCTAGGAGAAGCAGACGTCATCATGTTAAAGTAAGTTTTGGCTATAACTGAAATTCCTGAGCAGCCGTCCACCCCGCTGAAGAACTTTGGGGATATGGATTTCAAAGGCGGAGCCAGGTTGCTTACTTTAGGCTTTACTATAGGATTTTTATGCAGGTTGTCGCTCATTCCTGAAACAAGATTATACATGCCCAATCTCGTCTTGTCCACCGGATCGATTCTTATGAGTCTACCTTCATTGTCGTATGCCCCTGCCTGAATGGCGAACAGGTGCGAAGCATCGAATGCAAAAAGATCGAAGAAAGTTGTCAGGCCTGTACCATTGTTGTCCTTTTTTTGCGGTGTGAGGATGAGGGATGACTGATTGAAAATTTCCGGAAGGATTGTATTATTGCCAAATATTCTGAAAAGGTCTGTTAGGTCCTTTGCCCCCAATCCATTCATAAGAAAGTCAACATCATCAGCCGCCGGGCTGATTTTCTTCATAAAATGCCTTCCAGGGCCATATTCTTTGAAGGTGCCAGGCCTTATTGCTCCTGAAGCTTGCAGGGGCCTTGTTGCTATCGAGAGCGCGAATGCTATCTCGCCGGGATTTCTTGTCTGGAACAGGGTTTCATATGCCTTTGTGATTTTTATCAAATCAAATATATCTGTTGCTACTCTGCCTTTTCCTTTTTTCACTTCATTTCCTTCCACTATTGCTGAGAGATCCATAAAACCAATAGGGATTTGGGTTTCAACGGTTTTGCGTGTTGAAATCGTGCTTCCCATCCCTGCATTTTTTCCGCTGTAAAGTGTTGGCATGCTATTCAATATTCCATCTTTGTTCACTTTAAAAGAAATTTTATTTTTCGTTTCTTTTTTCGGGCCCCTGTTGCTTGTCATGGTTATGTTTCTCTTGGCTCGTTTATAATACTTTATTACTCGCATCATCGCAACACGCATGCCCTTTTTCTTCATGCCGTTAGATGGCGATATTTATGGGTTTAAGCAAAAAGATCTTTCAAGAAGGAACGCTACAACCAAGGCAAAAATTGAAGTGCTTGAAAAAAAGGCACGCATGGATCCCCTTAAAAGAAAGCCAGAGATTCATGAGGAGCTTGCAAAGCTGAAAAAGCAGGTTGCATAGCCAGGCCTGCTTCCATCAGCATGTGAATTTTTCCTGCCTTTATGCCATACACCAGTATATTAATTCTTCCAGGCATAATTAATGCCGAAAAGCAGCTAATTTTCAATTGCTTTTTAAAAAAAAAAGAAAAAGGTGCATAGAACATGGGTTATGGAGACAATAGAGGAGGAGACAGAGGCGGAAGAAGGCATGGAGGGGGAAGAAGCGGCGGAGGCGGCGGACGCAGGCCAGGCGGATCAGGGGGAGGAAGAAGATCCGGCGGAGGCGGCGGTTACGGCGGCCCAAGGGAAATGCACAAGGCAACATGCTCAGAATGCGGCCAAGAGTGCGAAGTTCCTTTCAGGCCAACAGAAGGAAAGCCGGTTTACTGCAAGAATTGCTTTCAAAAGCACAAGAAGTTTTAAGCATGCCCTGAAAACTTCAGGGTTTTTCAAATTTTTAGATTTCTTCATCAAGCCCTGCATACTCAAGAAGCTCTTTTTTCTCTTTTTTGGTAAGTCCCTCATGGGAAAGTATGCCGTCACGAAAGGTTTTTTTGTAATCTGCCTCGGCAACTGAGCTGTAGCTCATCAGCTTTTTCTTCCTTTCGTTCTCTGCAGTATGCTTGTCCCATGCCCTAAGTATCTTGGCCTTTTCCAATTCGCTCATAACTATACTTGGTACTAACTAGTATATAAGCAATTTGCTGGCTTTTTCCTTCTAAAAAAAGAAAAACAGGGTTATTGCCCCTTCCCCCTAAATGCCGCAAAACCTGAAACAACAAGCACCAAAAACGCGGGCAGGCAGCAGCATGACGAGTTGTTTCCAACCCCTGGCAGCTCGTCTGCAGTGTAGGTCAGGCTGCTGTCATCGGGAGAAGGAATCTGCTCCGGCCTTTGGGTGTGGTCAACTTCAACAACCCCGTAGTCTGCAGTTTCCCTTTCCCCATTTTCATCAAATTTTATGTACTCAACGTTTGTTTGTTTTGGGCTTGCGTATTGCGAAATTTCAGGGTTGTCCAACAGGAACCTCCTGGTCTTTTCCGCGGAAAGCTCAAAGCGCACATTTGTTCCATCCGGAACATAAATCCACTCCTCAGAATTTACCAAATCCCCCGAGGCAATTGCGCCAGGGATGTTTGTCTCATATTCCATTGTATTGTAGTTCAGGCCAACATGGTTCCCGAAATCATCATATGCATGCAGGTCGACATCGGGCACAAAATCGCTCTGGGTGTTTATTGTCACCGTGCCTCCCGCGGGCGGGTTTACTGCCGGCGCGCCCTGAGGGGACGCTGCAGCGCCGGTCATGTTCTTCGGAACGTACTTGGTAATCTTGAATGTTGATTCATATGGGTTGAAGCTTTCGCTTTCCAATGTGAAGTTCAGTTCCGCGGTAGGGCTTATGTATGAAGCACCCGGCTCCCACAGCGTAGACGTTACATATCTTCCACCCTGTGTGCTGTTTGCAATTTTGTCCCCGTCCTTTTGGGGCCAGAGAAGGTTTACAACATAGTGGTCATTAGTTGTGTCATACCAAACGAAGTGGACGTTTGTCCCTGATTCCGGGGCACCGTAATAAGTGCTTCCATCCCTCTGCTCAATGATGTAATAGTCCCTTGCATCATCGCTTCTCGGGTCATCGAGCCTGAAAATCAGTTCGCCCGACTTTTTGTTTTCAAGAGCAGTTCCCGAATAGCTGGTATTCAATCCAATGTCCCAGTAGCTTAGCCACCCTGCGGACTCTTTCGTAAATGAGCTCATGTGTGTAGGCGAGCTTCCAGAGGGGCTTCCCCAGTAATTTCCGCTGCCCATAAGCCCCCAGCTCCAAATCTTCCCGTATGCCCTTGCCGCATTGTCCTTGTAATTGTACCTGTCACTAATTCTATAGTAATCAGTAAACAAAGGATATTTTGAGTAAAGCGAGTGGCCGAATTCGTGGGACCAGTCCCCAACTGTGTCCTCTTCCGCAACCATCACAAAATTTCTTATGTACATTTTGACCTTTCCATTTAGCCCGTCAACCTCAACATAATCGCTGTCCTTCTGCCACCAGCATGCAGTGGAAAAGCCGTTTGCCGCGCCCCTCTGATTTGAAGCGCCGGAATGCACAATCACTGCCCTTTCAACATATACGTCATCCTCGAAATCCGCCCCCTTGAAAGCGGTTTTCACTGCCTCCTCCATGAAATTAAGCGGCCCTGTATTTGTTGCAGTGTATGATGCAGTTGTCCCACCAACAGAATACCAGTCATTGTTTCCTGTTGGGCCGTCGGCATCCTTGAAAGTGTAAGTGAACAGGACTTTCCCGTATGCATTCTGCCCAAAATACCTGTTCACATCCTGCGCAAGTGTCTGGTAGTGGGAGATCCTTTTTGTTCCAGCAACATCACTAGTCTGTGCAAGTATAACTACAGTGTCTTCAATTCCGCATAAATTCTCATCTTCTGCTGCATTGTAAATTGCATTTGCAATTTCCATCTCAAAGCCGTTTCCTGTCTGGTCCTGAGTCCCAAAAACATAGGGCCCGCATCTCCAAACTATTGTTCCATATGATTCTGCGCAAAGAGGCTCATTGGAATAAGTCGTTTCCATCTGGTCCGCAATCGACTTTGCAAGCATCTCAATTATTGTGAAAGTAACATCCAGAACAGTCCCTTCCTTGGGGTTGCAAATCTTGTCCCCCTGCCTCATTATTATTGCATCCCTTCCATTGAAGGAAGCCCTAGTCATGCCGTTATCCTCCAATGTCTGCAGCATGCTCTTTGCCTCCGCATCGTTCATCACTGCCACAAATGCAAATATCTCGCTGTCTCCCGGAGCTCCATACGGATTCACCTCATAAGAAACTCCCGGCGCGCCCTGCCTTGGAAAGGTATTGTCGCTCCAGCCAAGTGCACGAGCAGTTTTTTCCGCAGTCCTTTTTGCAGCTTCGGTATCTCCCTGTGCAAAAACAGGTGATGAGAAAAGCCCGAAAACTAAAATAAGAACAAATGCAATCTCCAGTAATGAATGTTTTTTCATATAAAATCCACCGCAACCAGTATTCCTGCAAATTTTATATATTAATGCATTATCCGATAAATTTTAAGTATCAAAATTATTATAAATAAAAAGTGGTAAAACTTAGTCATGAGTGTCTATAAACTTCCAAAAGCAAAGAGAGGGGAACTCATTGAAGCAAAAAGAATCAATTTAATCTCAGGAAGGGGAATTTCTGATAAATGGAGTGGCGAAACTCCATTGCAGCAGGCAATTGACAGGTCGCGGCTTGCAATTATTGAGAGAGGAAAAAATCTTTTGGTTGTATCAACATCAGGCATGGAAATAACAGGGGAGGTTGAGCCGTTTGAAATAGTAAAAAGGCAGGCTCTTCTTGATGAGCTTGCAGGGAAAGTCGGTTTATCCGGCAATTATATTGCGCAAAAAGTATCTACGAATTTAAGTGAATTTTTGGAAATGACATTTCTATTTTCTTGCACCGAAGTTTTTCTTTTGAAATCCGATTCATCGTTGTTTTCAAAAAAGGTTAGCGAAATAATGCAAAGGGAAGCATTTGAGAGAAAAAAGAAAAACCCTGAAAATGCGATTTCGCTTTATTCAATAGCCAAACAAATAGGTGCTGACACTGTGAGGATAAGGAAAGTTTGGGAGGAGCAGGGATTCGGGAAGCTCAAGCCGGCAAAGGAGGATAAGGATGGAATGCCCTATTTCTACAAGAAAGACATCCCTTTCATTGCAAAAATCGCGGAAATGACCCGGCTGAATGGAAAGAATTTTTAGCTCTGAGTTAGGACAGGATTTCATTTTCAGGGCATAAGTTTAAAATTAGTTTCCAGTTTAAATATGAGAACAAGCCTCGATAGTGTAGTGGACCAGCATTCCGCCCTGTCGGAGCCCCTTTTCTTTGTGCAAAGAAAAGTCCCTCGGGTTCAAAAGAAACCCGCGAGCTTTACTCGCTCCAAAAAGAAAATGGGTCAGACATGCGGAAAGGCGGCGACCCGGGAGGGAAACCCTCCGGCGGGGTTTCCTCTACCTTCCCAGCAACCGGAAGGCGAGACCAAACCGCTGAAGTTTCCCAGGGAATTCGAATGCTTGCCGTTGGGTTTTCCGACGCCAAGCCGCCTGTCCCGGTCGAGGCGCTTTTGCTTTTTTTCTTTTCACAATACTTAAAAACCTGCGAATGCAAATTGTTTTATGGCAGGCACGCTTGCGGCAAAAAGGAAAGAGCCGAAATCCTCAGAAGAAGCGCTAAAATTCCTGCTTTCCCCTGATGTGAACAAGAAGGCCGCGCAGTTAAGGGAAACCAAGAAACTTTTGGGGGAGAAATGGTCGCAAGAGCTTTCGGACGATGCAATAGAAAATATCTCTGACGAAACAAAGGGGAAAAAATCAGAAATAATTAAAGTAAAGGGGCTCCTTGATTTTCTTGGAAAAAATGAGCCAAGGGTCGCAATGGCATTGGCTTCCCTCAAGAGCAAGCTCCCAATAAGCACATTTTTGCAAAAACCTGAGGAATTCCAAAAGCTACTTGAGAACTGCAGGGGAAACTCTGGAAAGCTGTTATATGCGTTTACAGATGAATATTTTCAAAAAAAGTTTTTGGAAACCCCTGGGAAAATTATTGAAATTTCAAAAAGCTCGCCAGAAGAGGCGGTAACTGTTTTTTATTCCCTTGCAGACAGAGGAAGGAAAGATATGCTCTCCCCTGATTTCGAAAATTGCCTTAAGGGAAAAATAAGCCCTGAAAAGCTTATCTCGAATTCGATTTCAAAACTTGAGGAGGCAAACAAGGGCATGTGGTTTCCGGGAAGGATTGACCCGAAGCGCGAGGGAAAGATGAGAAGGAAATTCAAGGAAATGTTTGAGAGCAAATTCAGGAATCGCAAGCTAAAAAAGGACAGCCAATTCATTGCCCATTTCATTGAATACTATGTTAAAAGCGAAGAGCCACCCTATTCGGTGCGCTCTCTTGAATTCAGCATAAATTCAGTTCTTGGGAGCCTGGAAAGGATGGATGAGAACGGGGTTGATTTGGATGGGCTTCTGAATGCTTTTGGGGAAAAGGAACTTGCACTCAAGCTTTTTGAAGAGCCCACATCCGTTGTGTCCATTGCAACTGATTACGGCTCATCCAACTTTCCCTGGTGGGTATTGCTTGAGCCGAATTCTGAAAAAATACGGGCCGCATTCTCGGAACTTGAGGATTCGGGGATTGGCATTTACGACTTGTTTGACAGCATCAAAAACAAGAACAGCCCAGCATCAAGGATATTTCTTGGGAGTATAGATGATTTTGTGTCAGTTGAAAAGAGGACTTTGGGCAGGTTTAGTTTTGTACTTTCAATGATGGATGCCAGGGGAGACAATGAACTTATTGAAATCATTGGGGAAAACATGGGAAGGGTCAATTCCCTTATGGATGAAGCGGAAAAAAGAGGCATAATGCCAAGCATGGCAATATTAGACATAGAAAAAATTGTTGATTTTTGCGCAAGAGAAAAAGAAACCCCTTCCAATTACCTTTCTTCTGCAGGTGATTGGTCTCCCGAAAGCTTTGAAAAGTACGTGCGAGGGGAGGACATAATTCCCGAGGAAAAAAGAAAGCTTGCTAGGAAATAGTTGCTTAACAAATTTTCCATTTATGCTTTATTATTCCTGGAAGCTTTTTAATATGCTTTTAATACAATACTATACATCTTCGTGGGGCATTAAATGACAAACCAAGATTTACTAATTAAAATATCTGCATTTTTTTTAGTTTTAGTTCTTTGTGCTGCCCTTGCGATTGCTTTTTTGGGCATAGATGCAGGATCACTCATTTTTTCAGACATTGGGTCTCCTCCTGCAACTGGAGGGCTTGATTCCTGTGACAATATCGTTGGGTCAGGAACATATTACTTAAATGACAGCGTTACTGCTACTCTCCATTGTTTCAGGATTTATTCCGACGATGTTACGATTGACTGTGCAGGAAATGAAATTATTGGCGCTGGAGCATCTGGGAGGGGAATTGATTCAACCGGGCAT
>CAYTXD010000035.1:0-8931 GCA_964441305.1 Microcaldota archaeon | reverse complement strand
ATGCTCAGGAAATATTTCTCATACGCGCGCCAGAAAATCCACCCAAAGCTCACAAACGAGGCAAAGCAGAGAATAAAGGACTATTATGTTGAAATGAGAAAAATGGGGAGGGGGACAGGCACAGTGCCGATAACTCCCAGGCAGATTGAAGGCCTGATTAGGATGGCTGAGGCATCCGCAAAAGTAAGGTTTGGAAAGGAGGTAACTGCCCAGGATGCCGAGCGCGCGGTTAAGCTCGTGGACTGGGTGCTCAAGAAAATTTCCACGGACAGGGAGACAGGAAAAATAGACATTGACATTATTGCCACAGGCCAGCCCAAGTCCCAGATAGACAAAATCAATACGATTCTGGAAATAGTGGGCAAGCTCCATGGAGAATTCGACGAAGTGGAACTTAGAAAAGTAATACAGGAAGCAGTTGAGAACTATTCAATCGAGGAGCATACTGCAAAAAGGATTCTTGAAGACCTGATAAGGAAAGGAGAGCTTTATAAACCAAGGCCAGGAATAGTAAGAAGGACAGAAGGCTCGTGAGTGGATAAAATTGAAAGCAGTAAACTACATAGTCTTATTCTTCCTCATAACCCAGCTTCTTGGGGCATATGTTGGAATTTCCCTAATTACTCAGGCGGACCAGGTTCCGGAATTCCAGGAGCTCTCTGTTGCGCCAACCGGCCAGGCCGATGACGTTACAAATGCGCTGATTTTTACTGGCTACATACTTTTCGGCGCGGTTGCAATGATTCTGGTAATCAAATTCTACAAGGGAGTAATGCTTTTCAAGCTGCTCGAATCAATGATAATATTCACCGCATCCGGCGTAGTTTTCTATGTGCTTATGCTTGAGCTTTTGGGAATGCCAATGCTCCACACTTTCTCAATTTCCGCAGTTCTTGCGTTAGCGCTCGCAGGGCTGAAATTTTTCTGGAATGAAATGAAAAACGCGGCGGCAATAATCTCTTCTGCAGGGGTCGGCGCGCTTTTCGGTTTCTCAATGGGCTTCCTTCCAACAATACTTTTCATAATACTTCTCTCAGCTTATGACTACATAGCAGTATTCAAGACAAGGCACATGCTCACATTCGCAAAGGAGCTTGCAGGAAGGGACCTTTCATTCTCCGTAACCGCCCGGGGAAAGCCGGAGAAAAAAGTAGTCAGGCGCGGGGGCAAAAAGAAGCCAATAGTGGTTACTACAAAAGGGGACAGGATGGATTTGGGAACTGGCGACCTGGCAATTCCGCTGATGCTTGCAGTTTCCTCTTTCAATTTGGGGGGCGCGGTTTACACATTCGCAGTTATCGCGGGAACAACAATCTCCCTTTTCCTACTCCTGAATTTCGTTTCCAAGCACCGCGTATTCCTTCCCGCGCTTCCCCCTCTCTGCTTAGGGGGAGTGGTTGCGCTTCTGGTGGCAAAAGCGGTTATGCTATTTGCGTGATTAGCTGCCAGCAACCTGCTTTAAACTATTTCCAACTGCCGCAGCCTGCTGCATCATGTCATAGTCAAAACCGTATTTGCCATTGAGCCAGTCATCATTTGTTAAATGCGAAACAACTTCGTCAACAGTAGAACCTGCCCTGTTTATGATTTCGGTTGCCTGTTCAATGTTGAAAACCTTTCCGGTTGCGTTTTTCATATAGTTATTCAGTGTTTTGTTATATATTTTGGGTGTCATTCCTTCCACACTGCAATTGTCGTATCCTTCTCTCAAACTCCTGAAGGCCGTTGGATCTGAACTCTTATACTCCTCGAGGCTAATTCCCGAACGTTTCGCAAAAACAAGGTCTTTCATAACCTCTTTTCTTTCTTCATCCTTTTTTCCTTCGATGAAATCCAAGTAAGTTTCAAATCTATCAAGCAAGCCAGACACCGCTTCAACAGCTCCAGATGCACCTTTCTCAAACTCCATTTCACTAAGTTCTTTATTCATAACTTCCAGCATCTCGGAGCTTTCTTTTGCACCAAGCACTTCTTCACTTCGGTTTATTAATTCCCCTGCCTTATTTCCAAATGTTTTGGTTTCCTTTAATCCCTCCATGGTTGGAGCTTCCTTGAATGCTGTTGGCATGTTTTTCACCCATATAAATTCTTCGTTGTCCATTTATAACTTTTTGGTTCATTATGTTTGTTATATGATTAATGCAGACCTATCTAATATCCGGGCAGATAATCTTGATGCCAAGGTTGCCGAAATTGTATCACTAGTAGACCAGGGCAATTTCCAAGAGGCGGCAAAAAGAAGCGATTTGCTTGTTTCAAAAAAACCTGGGAATCTGGATGCCTGGAAAGTAAGGGGTTATTCATATATGAAGCTTAAAAATTATGATGAAGCAATCAAATCTTTTGATGAATCTATAAGGATTTCCCCAGGGGATTATTTTTCAAATGTGAACCGCGCACATTGCCTTGTTTTTAAGGGGAAGTATTCGGACGCGGCAAAGGAATTTATCTCATCTGCAGAACTGGCAGGCAAGTTCCGGCCGGATCAGAAAGCACACCTGTTTGCAATGGCCTCAATACTCTTTCTTTTGGAAAAAGAAGATGACAGCGCCCTCGAATCTCTCACGAAATCATTTGCAACGGACCCAAATCTTGCAGTTTCAGATCTGCAGAGAATATTCGAAATATTGATAATCCCACTTCCAATTGAAAAAGTACCAGCTGAAGCCAAGCTAGAACTGCAGGAAAAAATCAACAATATACATTCCAGAATAAAGAGCAGAAAATAATTACATTTATTTATATAATTAATAACATTTATAAATTAAGAAATGCATAATAACAATATGAAACTCTCCAGGGCGAAGTCAGCACATAATGCAAATGGCAAAAACCCTAGTGCCACCAGTTCTAATTCTTTACGCAAATTATTTGTAGCATCTGCTATCGCAATCGCAGTTTCTTCTCCGTTTTTTTCAAAACTGGCAAGAGCAGACGGGCCCGCAGGCAAAACAATTAAACCCAAGCCCCCGGTTTCTGACAGCGCAGGCCCCTCAGGGCATCTTCAAAACCCAAGCGCCCCGGCAGGAGATGCTCAAGTAATCCCTTACATTAAGAAATACGCGGCTGATATTTCTATTCCTGATTGGTCAAAAGATGCAAAAGTTTTGTGCGTGGGCGAGTTCCATACTGAAAACGCCTCAAAGAAGCTGTTTGCGGACTCCATCCCCGGGCTTTCTGAAAAAGGATTCAACTATTTGATGCTTGAATCGGTTAATATGGACACACAAGGAATTCTGGACAAATACTTCGAGCTTTATTCTCAATACAACCAGGCGCTTGATCCTGGCAAGTCAACCAAGAAGATTGGAGAGGAGATAAAAAAATTAGAGTTGAAGATTAAGAGAAAAATGTCCGAATTTCCTTGTTATCGGGAAAGACTTAAAGACGATTTTGAAATAGTGAAAGCCGCAGTGTCAAACGGCATAAAAGTAATAGCAGTTTCAAGGAAAAATGCAATACTGACATATTATACTCCCGACGGAAAGTCGAAGCTAATCTCGGAGACCGCTCTGGAAATACTCGATTCCGATGAAAATGCAAGAGTTATTTTCTATGGAGGCACTCTCCACGCCTACAACCAGGGAATACCCAGATTCATTTCCGAAATGTCGCAAAACAACTTTCCCATGCTTTCAGTAGTAATCCTGGGCGTAGAGCCGGAAAACCCAGGCACCGAATCGGAGCATATCCAAACAATAGCGAAAATTGAAAAGGCAATAGGGGATTCGGAACTCGCAGACAAGTCATTTGCGTTTCCGCTAATTCCGGAAATTGGCCAGGATTATCCTTTTTCGGATTATATCATCTACCTTCCCATAACCGAGGAAGTGACGAACTTTCCGTTCTGCCTGTGATGCTATAGTCTGCGCCAATCCAATTCAATATGGTTAATGCCCTTATACTTGTCGTTCCTGATAATTCTGACACCTCGATAAAGAGGATAAAGATTATCCTGCCAGAAAAGGACATGATTTCCTTGCGAAAAATCTCCTTTCTGGTGAGGCAGCACGAGAAAGGAGAATACTCTGCCTCACAACTCTGCAAGCTTGCAAAGGTCAGCAAATCAAGCTTTTACAGGATAATCAACAGCTATGCGGGCCTGGGCTATTATCACCTGCGTAAAAAGATAGCAGAAAAGAAGCCTCCTGGCAGGCCTGCAAAACAAATCCCAATTGAGCAGATACAGGCAGTGCTGCAAAAAGGATTGAAACAAGGGCAAATGACAAGGTTATTGCAGAGATGCTCAGGAGGGAAGAAGTAAAAATATCCCACTACAAAGTTTATGCCCTGCTCAGAAGCGCAGGGCTGATATGCATGCTGACAAAGAAACGCAAGAAAAAGAACTGGGTGAGATGGGAGAGAAAGCATACTCTCTCCCTTTGGCAGACAGACTGGACTACATTCAGCGGCAAATGGCTGATTGTAATCATTGACGACGCATCAAGGTTAGTTGTAGGCTGGGGTTTGTTTGATAAAGCTACACCTGAAAACTCGGTGAAGGTGCTGAAAGATGCAATAGAAAAGCATGGAAAGCCTAAGGCACATGCTCACATTCGCAAAGGAGCTTGCAGGAAGGGACCTTTCATTCTCCGTAACCGCCCGGGGAAAGCCGGAGAAAAAAGTAGTCAGGCGCGGGGGCAAAAAGAAGCCAATAGTGGTTACTACAAAAGGGGACAGGATGGATTTGGGAACTGGCGACCTGGCAATTCCGCTGATGCTTGCAGTTTCCTCTTTCAATTTGGGGGGCGCGGTTTACACATTCGCAGTTATCGCGGGAACAACAATCTCCCTTTTCCTACTCCTGAATTTCGTTTCCAAGCACCGCGTATTCCTTCCCGCGCTTCCCCCTCTCTGCTTAGGGGGAGTGGTTGCGCTTCTGGTGGCAAAAGCGGTTATGCTATTTGCGTGATTAGCTGGCGGAATAGCATACTTAAATTTACTGAAGGTTAGCTGCAGCTTCTCTATATTTCTCAGCAGCCCCTCCATCTCCACTAAGGGCTCCAAACTGCTCGCATCTTGATTTGACTAATTCTGGATTATTTTTTATGAATTGGGCAACATCCTTTGCAATATATTCTCCCTTATGTTCTGAGTTAACGTTTTCCAGCTTATCAAGCGCCTTTGAATTTCTGTCTTCGAGCAAAGAAATTGCAGCAATAATTATAAGCTGATATTGTTCTCTCGTCGGCCCTTTCTTGCTTATTCTATCTATTTCTCTCCTAACATCCGAATTCCCCCCTAAAGTATATCCTATGTTTGCATGCTTATACTCATCTTTTAGTTCAGGTGCTTCGACATTCTGCTCTGCTACTCTTGCTTCAAATTCTGCATCCCTTTTTTCAATTATACTGTCCATCTGCTCCACTACATTCTCAAGGGCGGGGATGACTCGATCAACCCTGATGCCCCCCTTATATTCAAAGCTCGCACTTCCTTTTTTAATCAATTCGGAAACAACCATTGAAACATCTTCCGGCTCAACGCCCCGTTCAAGAAGTTCGACCGCCCTTTCTTCGATATCGTTTAAATGCGTTAGTGCATTCTTCATCAATTCTTGAAATTCTTCCATCTTCTGTTTTTTCTCTGGAGTCGCCGTCTCGTATTCCCTGCTGCCAACCACATCCTTGCTAACAACATCTCTAATTTTTTTATAATTCTCAGGAGGCTTGAACGCCATATTTATCACCTAGTGAATTGACAGGGCGTTCTTTTTAATATTTATCCTTCTAACACCTAGTATGGCAGAGTCATTCGAGAAGTTAATAGACATTGATTCACTTCCAGAACAGCTCAAGAAAGACGCAAAAGTTGGCATTATTGCTTCACTAATAACCGAAAAAAAGCTCAATGAAGCAGTAAAGCAGTCAGGAGTTCTCCTCAGTGAAGACTCTGACATGCTGGAGGCATGGAAGCTTCGCGGGCTTGCCAATTTCAAGCTCGGCAACTACCAGGAAGCGCTAAATGATTTTAATGAGGCGCTAAGCATATCCCCTGGGGATTATTTCTCCCATGTAAAGCGCGCCTACACGCTATTCTTCCTTGGAAAGCTAGAGGAAGCAGCATCCGAATTCCTGGCCAGCGAAAAGCTTGCAGGAAGGACAAGGGAGGATGAAGAGGTGCATTTGTACGTTTCAGCAGCATCAATATATCTTTTTTTGGGGCAGAATGAAAAATCAATGGGCGTATTCAAGAAGGCATTTGAAATAAACCCAAGAATAACAGTAAGCGATATCCAGATCCTAGTGGAGAAAATACTTTCTGCAGTCCCAAATACAGTGATTCCCGCTGAGGAAAAAATCTCCCTTCAGCAGAGGGTAAACAAGCTTTCAGCCTCTGTTTCCAATAGGTAACATAATAATCCACTTAAGATAACTTTATAAACGTCGTTTGAGTAATATATGTATGCGCGCAGAGAAAGCTAGGGGGGATACTGCAAAGGCCGAAATCAAATCGCACAAGGCCCCAAAGAGTACTATTCCTAACATTGCATTTTTCAAGGCATTTCTAGCATTTTCAGTTGCAGTGACTTTTTCAGTTGGAACGCCTTCATGCACCAATTCAGGCAGGATTGAAACTGGGGAAAAACCCTCAGTAAAAAAAGTCCAAAAACAGGAAAAAATCCCTGCATTTGAAAGTGGAACTAGGCACAAGCCTCCCCCAGAACAACTCTCAAAAGACATAAAACCACAGGGCCCTCCCCTCCCTTCAATAGCAAAAATAAAAGAAAATATGCAGCCGCCCTCTATATCTCTTTACTCCGGCAGCGCAAATTTTTTGTCTGTTGGAGATACTCACACAGAAAATGCATCGAAGAAGCTTTTCTTTGATTCTCTTGAAAAGCTAAAGGAAGAAGGATTCAACTACCTTTTGATTGAGCCGATACACGAGGCATACCAGAACCAGCTTGATGAATTTTACAATATTAGTATTGAATACCAAATGGCAAGGCAAAATGGAGCACCTGAAAGGATACTAAAATCATATGTCGAGCGCATGTATCAGCAAAAAAAAACCATATATAACTCAGTTCGGGTTTCCCTGAAATGCCCTGACGAGACAGCCAAAGATGATACCGCAATGATTATCAAGGCCCTTTTCCTGGGCATCAGGGTGATTTCAGTAAGCCCAAGCAGCCATTATGACACCTATGATGAAAAATCAAAGGCGATTGCAGAAACTTCATTAGAGATATTTGGGAAAAACCCTGATGCAAAGGTAATATTTTACGGCGGGATGTTGCATGCAATGGACAGCGGCATCCCAAGCATACTGAAAGAAATTGCGGGTAATGAAAGCAAAATGGAAATCAATTCAAGCTCAATAGTTTTTCTGGGCGTGGAGCCTGACTTCAAGGTGGCTGGCCCCCTTGGGCCAACAATCGAGCTGGAGACTGCGATCAGAAATTCGGAACTGGCAAGGGAATCATTTTCATTTCCGATAAAGGGGGAGGCAATAGGGGAAATCCCATTTGATGCGGCAGTTTTCATGCCAATAACTGAGCCCTTAACCTTATTTTCCGATTGCAACTAGCGCCTTTATTTTCCAGTTCCTCACGCATTTTTATTTCCTATGCCAGAAAAGTATTTAAACAAGGAAAACCCATATAATATGCAAAGAGTAAGAAACTGCTTTTTGCGCGTATTGCAAATACGCTTTTAAATATTAAGGAATTTAGCTTGCGGGAGGCGAAAACATGGAGCATGTAATAGTTGTTGGCGCGGGACCGGCAGGTCTGTTTTGCGCATACGACCTTTCCAAGGCGGGTCTTGAAGTCACCTTGATTGAGAAGGGTTTTGATGTAGATAAAAGGAAATGCCCAAAGGAACATTTGGGGTACTGCGTTTTCTGCAAGCCGTGCGGCTATGTTTCGGGCGTAGGAGGAAGCGGAACCTTTTCGGACGGAAAGCTAAACCTCGACCCTGAGATCGGCGGAAACATGCTTGAATTTCTATCGAGAAGCGAGGCGGATTCACTAATACATTATGTCGATGAAGTTTTCGAGAAGCACGGGGCGGGCGGAAAAAAAAGCATACCCGGGAAAATGGCAAAAAAGCTTGAGAGGGACTCAAAAAGGCTGGGCGTAAAGTTCATACCAATAAGGCAGACCCACATCGGCTCGGACATTCTTCCCAGCGTAATAAATTCAATGACTGACGAGCTTGAGAGAAGAGGGGTCAAAATCATGACCGGAACAGATTGCGTGGATGTTCTGCTTGATAAAAACAAAGCGAAGGGAGTTGTTATAAAAAAGAACGGAAAAGAGGAGAAGCTGAAATCGGACTACGTTGTTCTTGCACCAGGGAGGGGAGGCGCGTCCTGGCTTGCAGAGCTTTGCAAGAAGCTGGAGATGCCCACAAGGCACCAGCCGATAGACATAGGAGTAAGGGTTGAAGTGCCAAACGAGATAATGGAAGAAACAACAAAAATCAACTACGACCCAAAATTCCATATCCAGACCAGGACATTTGACGATCATGCAAGAACCTTCTGCACAAACCCAGGGGGTTATGTTATTTCCGAGGTTTATGCTGATGGCAGCTACATGTGCGCGAACGGCCATGCCCTGCGCGGAAAGAAAAGCGAAAACACAAACTTTGCTTTGCTTGTAAGGGTTGATTTGACCGAGCCCGTAGAAAACACAACCGAGTATGGGATTGCGGTTGCAACAATGGCCACTAAAATCGGGGGCGGCAAGATTATACTCCAAAGATTGCGGGACTTGAGGATGGGAAGGAGAAGCACATGGGACAGGATAGAAAAAAGCTACGTCAAGCCCACTTTCAAGAATGTCACGCCAGGGGATATTGCGATGGGATTGCCCGCAAGAATTGTGACTGACGTCGTTGAGGCGCTTGATGCGCTTAACAAGGTGGTGCCCGGTGTGGGCGAGGATTCCACCCTTCTTTATGCGCCGGAAATAAAGTTCCA
>CAYTXD010000034.1:0-8985 GCA_964441305.1 Microcaldota archaeon | reverse complement strand
CCGCACCTGCTCAGGTAAATGTATTCCCCTTCAAAAGAAACAAGTTCGCCAACCTGCTGTTCACAAAGCTCATGGTAATAGTCGCTTCCGAAATAAGTTCCTGAAGAGGATGAAAAACAGGTTCCAATTAATAAGAGTGCCGCAAATACATAATTCACAAATTTCATAAAATCCCCGAAATAAGAACATGTTGAACAATTATAAAGATAAGTATAGGAGAGGAAAGAAGATGGCTTAGTTCCATTCGTGCCTTATTCTGCCCAAATCTGCGGAAATTTCGGAGTGGCCATGCTCAACTTCGCTGGTGAGGTTTGTAACACTTGTTACCTTGCCATTCTTTTCAAAGCAGAAAAAAGGGTCGGAAACGAATTTGCCGCTTTCGCACACGTACTCTTTTTTTCCGAACGGGTTGATGCACCCTGCCAGAAAAAGGGCTAAAAGCAGGGATGCAAAAAATATTTTTCTCATTTTTCCCCCTCCTCCAGTTTTGAGTTTATGGCATTTAGTTTTGCATCTATTTCAGAAAGCTTAAAGGAAACGTTCCGCTTTAATTCGCATTTGTATTTCGAATTCTCGCCATAGCTTTCAAGAAGAGCTATTGTTTCGGACGATATCCCCCTTATTTCAGAATAATCTTCTCCAATTGAAAGCCACAGCCCCTCCTTTTCATTTTCACGGTTAACCGCGTGCACGCGCGAAATGAGGAAGGAACGGTTGGAATAAAGTTCCGCCCTTTCTTCCATCTCCATCAGTTTTCCAATGGTGGAGTTCACCAGCTCACCGTTTACTCCGCATGTTTCATAGCATTCATTTTCAATGCATTCTTCCCCTTGCCCGCACGGAGGGTTGCGATATTCACATCCCGGCTTCAGCACGCAAGTGTTGTTTATGCAATTATATGATTCGTTGCATGGTGGGTTGTTGTATTCGCACCCGATTTGCTCTATGCATCCTTCCCCTGAAATTTCAAACCCTTCAGGGCAGCCGCAGATGGACGCCTTGTCAACCAAAACGGCTTCGGAGCAGTATTTTGGCAACTCGCCTGAGCACGTCCCGTGCTTTGTGCCATCATCACATTCCTTTGCCTTGTATTCTAGACGCTCTTCTGTTTGGACTAGAATAGAGTTAAGAAAGGAGCCGAAATTGGCTATGGGGGTGGCATCTCTCCGAAGGCTCATGGACATCCCCCTTGCATCGTCAAGCGAATCAAAGTCAAATGGGGGGAGAGGGCATAACCCTAGGCAGTCAGGGCATTCTGAAATGTTTTCAGGATACATTAGCTTGCTCTCCAGTATGTTGTTTGCATAAATTTCCGAGTCATCAAGCTCGTTTTTCAGATCTGCTAAATCAGAATAGATTCTTTCGAATTCAAATGATTCAAGAACTCCAAGCGCATTTGAGTTGTGCTCATCAAGCTTTTCAAGGTTGTTCACATATTCAGATATGTATTCCGCAAACAAATAAACATCACATGAGCCGCCCATTCTTGAACAGGTAAGGTAAGCAGGGACGACGCATGACTCAACATCATCGCACGGGCTTACCGCAACGCTTGTTGAGAGAAGGCAGACGTCCTCCGCATTGCCGTATTTAGTCTCTCCGTTCCTGCTTTCCGCGTATGCCGACACAAGGGATTCAAGCTCTGAAAGCTCGCTTTGGGAAGGGTAGTACTGCTGCATGTAGTAATCCTCAAGTTTTTGGGAAATTTCCGCCTCATCGGAAATTGGCGCTTCCCCGTAAAAAAGGAATGTTGGCTTTCCGCCAAAGGAAACAAGGATGTGCCTCTCTCCGGAGATGATGGTTTCCTGCAATGAGATTGCGCCCTCGCTCTCTCCAGGATATAGGTAATCCGAAGGAGAGGATGCTAGCAATAATGTGAAGCACAAAAATACAGGCAGAAGAGCCGAAATTCGCATGGTGTATAATCTACATTAGCAGTTTAAAACCATATCTGAGTGTTAATTTTAAAAATAATTAACACCAACTGAATATCATGATAGGCGAGATAGTTTCATTTTTGATAATGCTCAACCCGTTTGCGCTTTTTATTTACCTGGGGCCTGTGATGAAAGAGCTGAAAAGCAGCAAATTCAGGAAAGTTCTTTTCAAGGCATCGATAATTTCATTTGTTATCTTCGTGTTCTTTGTTGCTACAGGGAATTTCATATTCACAAGTGTTTTCAGGATTGATTTCGAGTCCTTCAGGATTTTCGGGGGCCTGATAATCTTTTCTTTTGCTTATTTTTACATTATCAAAGGGCACAAGGCCATGATTCACACCAAGGGAAGCATTGATGACTTGGCATCTGAAATAGCGCTTCCATTCATGGTTGGGTCTGGCACAATTTCGCTGAGCATTTTGATGGGAAATTCGCTTTCCCTGATCGAGGGGATAATCGCATTGTCAATAATACTGGGAGTAAATTTTGCATTGATTCTTGTATTAAAAAGGATAAGGGAGGATATACCAAAAAAGAAGTACAGGATTGCTTTTGACAAGAACATGGGAATACTTCTGAGGATGACCGGTTTTTTCGTAGGGGCAATTGGAGTCAATATGGTTTTGACTGGAATAAAGAACCTGTTTTTGTGAAAATTACTTTTTTGATATTCCTTTCCCTTCATTTTTTCCCGCGGCATTTCTTTCCCGCGGCTCGGGCTTGATTTCCAATGCCAGGGGCTCGAATCCATTCTTCCTTGCCACGACTTTTGTCTTTCGCTGAATTGCGGGGAGGGCAGCATTTCCATTGTTGTCGGTATAGCCGTATTTCTTTCCGTTAAGCTCTATTTCAACATTTTTAATAGGCTCTGAAATGCCATCCAGTATCTGGATGTCAACGCAGTCGCCCTTGTGTATTGAGGATGGCATCTTGTGCTTCATCCTTTTCTTTGGCAGAAGCAGAATGAGCGCAATGATTGCAAGAATTGCCAAAATAAGAATGTATGGCGTTTGGGAATCGGAATGGCTTTCTTCTTCCGGAGCCTTTTCAGAGGAACCTGCAGAATTTTCAGGGGGGCGCATTTCCGCATCCAATGCATTGAGCATGTTAAATGCAGAATCATCAGCACGGTGCCCGTAATTGATTGATGATCAGATGAATATACGCGAAGAAACAAGGAGCAATATTGTCGATGCAACCCAGCATTCCAAATGCCCTGTTTCTGCAATGTGCCGTGAGAATATTTGCCATTTAATTACCTGCTCCCAGGTTAATATGTGATGCAACAGGCATTTCACTCTGGAAATAGTTAAAGCTAAGTATTACTTTTTAATGCGCAAGCTTTTTATACAATAAACCACATAAAATAACAACATAAACTTGTGTGGTCCTGTTATGAAAACGATTAAGAGAAAGAAGCTTGCCAGTGAGCCCGAAAAAGGGCAGGATAGCGTTAAGCTTTTTACAAGGTTCAAGGAGCAATACGAGAGAAAATTTAAAATAAGGGCAACATTGATTACCACTGCAGTTGTTCTCGGAATAATTGTGCTTGCTTTGAAGCTTCACCCTCCTTCTCCCAAAATAACTGAGAAGCAGGCAAAGCCAAAGCCTGCGCAAATGGAAAAATTCAGGGGAGACAAGGAAGTAAGCAGAACACATGAAGTTTTCGAGTATTGTGCAGATCCTGGCATTCCTGCAACATTTACAGAAGAAACAAAATTATGCCCATCTGAAAAAGATGCGCATGCAACTTTCTTTGAGCCTGAAGCTGCAAAAAGGGCAAAGGAGGAGGAAAAAAGGCCGGAAGCAGTGAAGAAGAAGCCAAAGGCAAAAGGAAAAAAAGAAAAAAGGGAGGAGCCAGAAAAGGAGGAAAGAAGTGAGCTTTCCAAGAAACTTGCAAGCATCCAGCTTGAGATAGAAAACAGCTCGGGCTGCAGGCAGGGAATGATGCAGGAGGAGTTTCCCTACAGGCTTGTTGAACTTTCCGATTACAGCAAGTATGTTATTGAAATAGAGATCGGCAAATGCGAGGCAGAAGTTAGGGATGGCAAGGATGGATTCTGGTTTGCTATAGTCACACCCAACTATTCGAGTTTTTCATTCAGCTACAATGGAAAAGAGATTGGAATTTTGCTTGATTCAGAAGAGATAACAATTTGCGGAAATGTGATTGCACTGACTGAAAAGGCACTCGTGCAAGTCAAGTCCCAGGCAATGCTGCATTCAATTCTCGGAAGGGCGGTTGAAAAGATAAGAGATGCAAGAGTATCAAATGCGGCAGAAAGAAGAGTTGCTTCATTTGCTATCGAAGACATGAAAAAAGAGAGGAGAAAAATAGAAACCGAAATAGGAAAAATTCTTGAAAATGCAGAGGGGGCTCAGCCTCCCCAGGATATGTAGTCCCCTGTAGAGCCTGAATCTCCGCTGTCAGAACTTCCTGAATCTCCGCTGTCAGAACCGGAATCTGTTCCAGAGCTTGAATCATCTGTTGAGCCTGAATCCCCAGAATCTGCATCAGTGCTTCCTGAATCATCATCCCCGCCCCAGGATATGTAGCCGCCGTCTGAATCTCCGTCATCTGTTCCTCCGTCATCTGAATCTCCGCCGCTGGAATCTCCGTCATCTGAATCTCCGCCATCGCTCGTTCCATCGTCTCCTGAGTCTCCACCAGTATCCCCTGAATCCCCGTCATCCCCCGTATCATCCGAGTCTCCACCCGAGCTTCCACCTGAGGATGTGCTGCTCGGCCTGATTATTCCCCCGCCTGAGGAATACTCCTGCTTGTTTCTTTCAAGATACATTTCCGTATCATATACTAGTATGTACGATTCGTGCCCCTCAAAGCCGAGCACAAGAGGGTAGAAGACTGAAATTTCGGGATACCCGTAGCAAAGGTATCCTGAAATAGAGGAGCCTGCATCAAGTTCAAGAGGGAATTCCATTGCATCCCTTGTCCCGCACTCATACGTATAGCCAATCTCCCTTCCCCTGGCATCTGTCAGGGTTGGCGGCTCTGCAAAATAAACCATATCGCCATTCTTGTTCTCAATCTTTATCCTTGCTGCAAGATATTCATCGTCCCCGGCAACAGGCCCGACAAGTATGTGCTCAATGAATTTGTAGAGTGTGAAATACACTCCGCCATAATCAAATTCAAGGGAGCTTCCCTTGAAAAGTATGTAGGTGTATGGAGGGTAGTATATTACCTCTTCTTCTTTTGTTGAATTGTCCGTTTCATTTAGTGTCTTCACAATTTCCGCCTTCTCCGGCTCCTGGGAGTCGTCCCTTGGCTCAATTACAAGATGCTCACATGCAAAGTCCGCTCCCCTGCAGAAGTCAAGCGTCTCAGGGTTTCCGTCGTCGCAGTTTTCTGCGCACCTTGGAATCTCGCAGACCTCGGACTCAATGCCGTCAACTGCCGCGCATTGGCTGGGGGGGATTAGGGACGCAGTAAGCAAGTTGCCGTTTGAATCAACATAGCTTCCTTCCTGCATTAGTGCAGTTGGGACAAAGCCAAGGAAAAAATAGGCTGCGCCAAAAAGCAGAATCCAAACTAGAACTGCCACTGCAATTGTCTTTGATCCGATATTTTCCCCTGCCATTCAATCACCTAAAAGCCCTTCTCGCCGAACAGGTTGTATTCGGTGTTTCCAAGCCCTTTATGCATTTCAAAGATGAATTGGAATTCATCTGAAATAACATAGCTGAAGTCAAGACCCCAGGTGGTTCCGCTTCTGCTCTCATCAAGGGAGAATCCCGCGCCCCTGTGGGTGAGCAAGTCCTGCTCGGTCATTGACCCGATGTTGATCCCAACATCCGCATTGCCCATTTCTGCATCAAGATGGAGCCTTGTTGCCCCGGTTCTTGACTCGTTGTCAATTCCTGCAATCCTTGTCCTGCCCTGGGTTCTGGAAACTCCGAGAGTGAACTTGTCGTTTACTGGCGCAGAGATTTTCACTTCAAGGTCGGACTGGACGATTTCTGCAACATCCCTTGCTGCAGATTCCCCATTAACCCTGAGGGGTGTTCTCTCTGCTCCCCCTGAAACAATAACTGTTGCGTTCTTTAGGCTTCCGGTTATTGTTGCCCTTGCTTCGTCTGCTGAAATTGTTCCCTCAAAGTTGTTTGTGTTAACTCTCGCCCCTGCCTTAACAGTTCCCTTTGACTCGCGGGTTTCGCCAGGGACAAGCTGCTCAATCCCGTCCCCGTCAGGGTCTTCAAGCTTTTCGAACTCGGTTCTGGCGTCCTCCTGGTAGATGAATGGCGCAATGTCGAGAGCTTCATGGAGCATTCCCTCAAATCCGACTCCGACGTATTTCTTTGTGGTTGTTGTTTTCACTCCCCTCGGGTCGGGCGGTGCAGGAAGCTTTTCTGCAACTTCTGGGTCTGATACTTCCCCTCTTCCCTCAAGGCAGGTTACCTTCACTCCTCCGAAAACTTTCTTGCCTTTTACTGTTGTTTCCGCTTCCACTCCGAATTCAGTTTTCTCAATAGTAACGATTCCGCCAACAGAATCGTCAGTTTCCGAGCCGTAAGAGATTCCTACCTTGCTTTTGTTTTTCCTGTTTGTTTCTTCCTTTTCAGGTGCTGGCCTCTTCATTTCTTTTTTCGGCTTCGGCTCAGGTTCTGGTTCCGGCTCAGGTTCTGGTTCCGGCTCAGGCTCGGGTTCAGAATATGTTTCAAGCAATGAATTTACGAAATTATCAATTATTTCCTGGTTCATCTGCTTCTCCATTATATTGTTTACGAAGAATTCGCCTGCTGCCTTTTTTGCCTCTATTTTTTCCTCCTCTGAGAGGCTTGAGTCCTCAATGTTCTTAAGAACATAAAGATGTTGCACATACCTTACCAAATCCTCTGGCGTGTCTGCAAGCTTTACTCCTTCCATTGCAATCCCGCTCGAGTAGTCTCCCCCTTCAAGCGCAGCAGGCAAAAGAAGCCTGTATGCCTCATTTTCGGTTATTTTAGTATCAATCACATTATTGAAAACCTGCGCAACTGCCTGTATTACTTTCATGTTGTGCTCAAGAACCGGGTCTTTTGGCTTTGGCTCTTTTTTGTCTTTTGCTGAAAGTCCTTCTCCGTTCGCAACCATCATTGGCTCATCTTGTGCTGGAGCCATCTGGCCTACTCCCGGCCTTCCATCCTTTACTTCCTTTGCAATTTCTTCTGCCATTACCGGCTTTTTCATAAAAATTGTAAGTGCAAAAACCGCTGCGGATGCGACTGCAACCTTGAACGGGCTGATGCTCCTGTTGTTTTTTCTTTGCTGGTCACTGGCTGAAGAAGTTAAATTGCTTTCTGGATTTTTCATTTTCTGCATAGACATAGATTATCACCCTCTTATTTGAACACGAACACGTTTAAACTACACATATAATTTATATAAATGTTAGCTAATGTGGAGGATTGTTTATTATATAGTATATTAATTAACACATGACGAACGCTCGGAAAGGGTGGCGCCTCCAGGCAAATAATTGGCTTTTGCTCCCTAATAGCATTCCGAGTATTCCACGAGCCCGCCGTCAATGCATGCATACCCTTCTTCAGTGTAAGAGCAGTAGCCATTAGGTGTTCCATCATAACAGCTGCCAACGCAGTCTTCATCCTCGTAAAGTTCTCCGTAATGGCAATAGTGTCCGGGGTTTGAATTTGAGCAGTAGCCGTGCAGGGTTCCGTCTGCGCAGGGAATATCGAAATCAGGATTGCATTCCTCAACTATTTGGAGGACCCCGTTTATGCAGCCGTACCCCTGATTTTCGGTTGAGCAGTATCCCTCCAATGTTCCGTCGCTGCATGTACTGTCTGTTTCAATGCAGTATTCATCATATTCCAGGATTCCCTCATTGCACCAGTAGCCAGGGTTTTGTACCGAGCAGTAGCCGTTTTCGGTTCCGTCCGAGCAGTAGATTGTGCCATATTCACCAAGGCATTCCTCTTCGTAAACAAGCTCCCCTTCAATGCATGCATGGCCATCCTGCGTAAAGGAGCAGTAATAGTTTGGAGTGCCATCCGCACAGCTTCCCACGCATTCCTCGTCTTCGAGGAGCTCCCCATAGAAACAGTAATGGCCAGGATTTGCATTTGAGCAGTAGCCGTTTTCGGTTCCGTCAAAGCATGAGATTTCCTCCCCTGTATAGCATTCTTCGGACCACTCGAATTCCCCGTTGACGCAAGCAAATCCATCATACGCGGTGCACTCTCCGCTAGGGGTTCCGTCTGAGCACTCGGTCGGGTCGGAAAGGCATTCCTCTGCATATTCAAGGTAACCATAGTTGCACCAGTAGCCGTCGTATACTGAAGAGCAGTATCCATTTTCAGTACCATCCACGCAGCCAGTGTATGCATCCTCGCATTGGTATGAGTCAGCAAGCTCGCCCCCCGAGCACAAGTACCCTATATAGTAGACTGAACAGTAGCCCTCCGGGGTTCCGTCTGCGCAGTCGCCCTCTTTTAGCTCATACCCCTCAACATATATCTGTTCAAAGTCAAGTCCGATGTTTTCCGAATAGTCCTCTGTGTAAAAGCCAATGTAATAGTAGCCCTCAGGCACAGGGTAAACATCCAGCCAGAACCCGTTAGGACCATAAATCATATCGGGCAGGTAGATGTAATACTCCTCATCTGCTTCAATATCGTATATATATGCCTCGGGCTTGAAAACATCTCCCCTGTTGGGCATTATTTCCCTGTTCTTTTCCAAATCCCAAATGTACACAAGCCTGCCATCATCAATGTCAAAAACGAGGGATGATTCGATTTCCTTCACTGTTCCTTTCTGAATGTAGGTTCCGTAAACAGAGTAAAGGCCACTGCCCCCCCTGCCAACTGGGGAAAAGTCAACAAAAACATATCCTCCGTCATCCACAATCGCCCATGCGTTTGCATTCCACACCATGTTGACAGGATTGTCCCCGTCCTGCCATGCCTCAACATAGCTTCCGTCGTCAAGCTGGTAGGAAGGGGGGTTGAAGGGAATGCTGTTGAGCCACATTACATACGCGCCTCCTCCTTCCTCTTTCTCCTGGAAAACCACGAAGTC
>CAYTXD010000033.1:0-9022 GCA_964441305.1 Microcaldota archaeon | reverse complement strand
AGGCCTGTGAATTCAGGGAATGAATAAGGTGGACTTATGGCTGAAGGGCACCACAAGATGGGATTTTTCGGCGCACTGGCAATGGCAGTGGGGGGAATGATAGGCGGAGGGATATTTGCAGTCCTCGGGCTTGTAATGATGATTTCCCAGGATGCCGCTTTCCTCTCGTTCCTAATCGGCGCCCTTCTGGCTTTCAATGCTGGTGACTCATTCAACAAGCTCTACCTCCATTACAGAAAAGGGGGAGGGCTTTATACGTATACTCTTCTTGGCACAGGAAACAGGCGGCTTGCAGGGTTTCTTTCGTGGATACTGATACTCGGGTATATTTTCACAATCTGCCTTTACGCCTTCACATTCAGCAGCTATGCCGGGGAGTTTTTCGGATATCATATCGGCTCACTGGAGCAGAAGGCAATGTCCATTGGCATAATTGTGCTTTTTGTCCTAATCAACATTTACGGGCTCCACATAGCATCAAAAACCGAGAATTTTCTGGTATACGGCAAAATAGCACTCATAGGATTCCTTGTTTACGTGCTTCTTGCTTCAATGGGCGCGGACAAGGTCAGCCAGGGTTTTGAAAATGCATTCACTTTTGTTGCAGACAAGGGAATCACCCCAGTGTTAGCTGGAGCTGCAATGATTTTTGTCGCGTATGAGGGATTCCAGCTTATTACATATTCGGCAAGCGAAGTGGAAGACCCTGCCCATAACATAGGGAGGGCAATATACGGGGCGATATTCATAGTCATGCTTGCATATGTCGGGGTCGGTTTTGTGACCGCACAGCTGGTTCCGGCAGAGCAGGTGATTGCAAACAAGGAAACCGTGTTCGCCACAATGATTAAGCCCGTAATGGGGCAAGTGGGCGTATGGATTGTTCTGGTCACTGTCATATTCTCGACATTTTCCGCAGTTAATGCAACCCTTTACGGAACATCAAGATTAACTGCAAAAGTGGCATCAGGAATATCCCTGCCAAACATCCTTTCCAAGAAAAACAATAGCAAAATACCCACTTACTCCATTCTTGCAGTTGGAATAGTGTCCATACTCATTGTCAGCCTTCTTGAGCTTGAGGCGCTTGCGGCATTTGCGTCCATAGTCTTCATATTATACTTTGCAATAATCGACTACCTTGATTTCAAGGTATGCAAGCAGGGCCTGCCGGGAAAGATTTTCACCCTTTCCGGAACCCTTTTCTCAATATTCGCAATAATCCTTCTCGTGCTGGACATGTTTGACAAGAGAATAGAGGTTCTGGAAGTTGTAGTCCTGCTTTTCCTCGGGCTCACGATATTGAAAGTAGCCAAGGGAATAATAGATGAAAAGATACTTGCGAGGGGAAAAGCAAGAAAGTTCTAGTTACCTGTTTCTTCCGGTATACCTGTTTTTGCCTCTTCTTTTCTTCTTTCTTCTGCTTCTGTCGTGCGAATGGCCTTTTCCCATCTTTTCCCTTGCCCTTCCGTTTCTTGTTGGGGGCCTTCTCATTCCTCCCTTTCTCCTAGGCTTGGGCTTGGAATAATCATATTTAACATCAATATGCTCCATTTTTATCCCGCAGCATTTTTCTATCGAGCCGAGAAGGCCCATCTCTTCGGGCGCGACAAAGCTCATTGTGCTTCCGCCTTTTCCAGCCCTGCCGGTCCTTCCAATCCTGTGAGCATATGTAAGCTCCTCATCGGGCAGGTTGAAGTTTATGACATGCGTAATTGTGCTGATATCCAGCCCTCGTGCCGCAAGGTCCGTTGCAACAAGTATTCTTATCTCCTCATTCGTGAATTTCCTTAGCACCCTGTCCCTCTGCGCCTGGCTTAAATCTCCGTGCAGGGCATCGGACTTAAAGCCCCAAGCGCTTACTTCTTCTGCAAGGCCCGCCGCGCTTCTCTTGGTCCTGGTGAAAATTAGTGCGTGGTGCGGATTTTCCTGCTTTAAGTATGAGTAAAGCGCGAGATACCTGTCCTTTTTCTCGATTTGCGCAAAGCTGTGCCTTATGTGCGTTATCGTTATCTCATCCCTGCTCACTGAAATGAACTGGGGCTGCTTCTGGTATTCCTTTGAAAGCTCAAGGATTTCCTTGGGCATTGTGGCAGAGAAAAGAAGTGTCTGCCTTCTCTTGTTTGTTTCCGAAAGTATGTCTTTCACGTCATCAATGAAGCCCATATCCAGCATCCTGTCTGCCTCGTCTATAACCGCGTACCGGACGTGCTTCAGGTCAACCGAGCCCCTTCTTATATGGTCAAGAATCCTTCCGGGAGTGCATACCAGAACCTGCGCGCCCTTCCTGATTTTTTCAATTTGGGCGTCAATGCTCTTCCCCCCGAAAATCGGCACTATCTTTATTTTGCTCTTGTATTTTGCAACTCTTGCAAGCTCGTCAGTAATCTGGTTTGCAAGCTCCCTGGTTGGGGCGAGTATTATTGCCTGGACTTTTTTCATGTCCGCGTCAATATTCTCCGCAAGGTGTATTCCGAAGACAAGCGTCTTTCCTGTGCCTGTTTTCGCCTGCCCTGTGACATCTTCACCCTGCAGTATGATTGGCAGGGCCTCCTTTTGTATGTCTGTTGGGTTTTCGATTCCCATTTCTTCAAGTGCGTGCATCACTTCCTTACTTAAATTAAATCTGTCAAATGTTTCTTTCATTGTATTACCTTTTTTTGTTTTCTTATTATTTCTAAAGCAGTTCTATATCAAAGCTCAAGTCCTTTCCTGCAAGCGGATGGTTTAGGTCTATTGCAATTTCCTTTTCCTCCACATCAGTTATAAGAGCAGGAACCTGCTGGCCGTTTTCAAGCCCAAGTATTATCTGCATTCCTGGCTTTGGCTCCTGGTCTTTTGGGAGCTGCTCCCTGGAAAGCTTCTTCTCAAGCTCCGGCCTCTTCTGCCCGTAGCCATCATCCGCCTTTATCTGTATTTTCTTTTTTTCTCCTTTTTCCATTCCGATTACTGCATCCTCAAGCGGCTTCAGGACTTTTCCTTCGCCTATTGTGAATTCAATCGGCTCGCCGCCCTCCCTTTTTGAGCTGTCAAAGACAGTTCCATCCTCAAGGGTTCCAGTATATTCAATTTTCACTTTGTCTCCTTTCTTTGCACTCATTCAAATCAACTCCATTCTTACCTTTAAACCGAGAAATAAGCAATCAATAAGCTATCACTCGTTAAACAGTTATTATTTTCTATACATTTCAGTATGTTTACTCACTTCCCCTTAATAATCCTTTGTGTTTCTCCCACTTCCTGCTTAAATAGCGAAATCAACTTCACATTATCCCACTTAATACAAACCAATTTAATACTTGACTGGTAAAACGGGGTGTTGGCATTATGATGCATAAACCACCTTACATTCAAAATGGAAAGCCGGGCCAAAGAGGCCCTTTCAATCAAATCGCCGAAAGCAGGCAGGGTGCGATACGTGACGTCTTTGGCGGAAGGGCAAAGAAAACATGGAACAATATTTTTGAGAAGGAACTTTTTTTGCAAAAGCTCCAGCTTCTTCTTGGGATTGCAGAAAACGAAGGAAATGAAAAGCTTGCTTCCGAACTCAAGGGGCACATAAATTCAATACATTCGAGCAAGGATGTGGATTTCCAAAAGCTTCACAAGTTTTTGGATGACGAGGCGGACTTCAGTTCTGTTCTTGACCAGCTTCTTGACTATGCATACAATGAGTCAATTGGCACATCTGGCTTTCTATCGGCTCTTCTCAAGCACATGCCTAAGGATATTGGCGCAGAGGCATGCGCAATAAGGATTATCGACAGTTCAGGAAATAAAATATTTGATTCCGGAAACACTATTGGAAATAAAAAAATAACATATTCGCAAATTCCAGAAATTTCTGATTCAACAGGGGAAAAAGTGGTGCAGATTGAACTTGGCCTAAAGGAAGCAAAAGCAAAGGGCATGCTTGCGGTGTGCGGGGGCAGCGGCATCTTCAAGGACCTGCATGAGAGGTCCGCATCTGCAGGCATATTCCAGTACCCTACAGATTCAAATTCTCTTACTTCGTTTGTCTACCTGCTTTCACTGATTTCCGTCCATAGGATGGTGCTTGAGAAGCAGATTTCCGAGCTTGAAAAAATGGGCAGGTATGCAAAAAGCTTCCATGCCGCAATGAACGCATTGATGAGCAACATGGGCAATCTTAGGGGTGCAGTTGAATCTCTCCTGAGAATGTGCAGGGACAGGGTGAAAAAGGATTACCGCGACAAGATAAGCGGCGCAATACTCCTGAAAGTGGAGAGAGAAGGAAAGCAAACCACCAGGGGAAAAATAAGCAAGCTTGTCTCCATAAACAGCAAAGGCGAGCTTGACCAGTCAACAAAGTTCCAGGCAGATATTGAATGGGAGAGCGCAATGCTTCCAATTATTGTGCGAAAGGCAGCTTTGGGTGAAGGGGAAATGCCAGGTTTTTTTGTATGGAATGAAAATACGTTGCACGGGTTCTCACACCCCCTAGAATGCGAAGTGCCGGGCTTTTCCGATATGCTGGGTGAAACACCAAGGACCATAATAGTGACTCCAATCCTGAAAGGCGGGATGAATGATGCATCGAGCATATCCGGCTTTCTTGCACTATACTTCACCGACGAGGGCATTTCCTATTCTGAAAAGGAGATAATGTACGGCTCAACCTGCATTGTTGATGCTGCAGGCCTTAGAGAAATTGCAGCAATTTCCGGAGTCGCAGGGAAGGCCATTCCTCGCATAATTTCACAGCAAAAGCAAAATTGCGCAAAATGCTAAGTTAGATATAAAAACCTAACTCCCTTTTCGCCGGTGAAAATTCTCAAAAAACAACCCAAATATTCTCAAAACACGGGCTCATATTTATTAATATTATTATGCATGATAAGGACAGAACGTGTTAGTTGTCTATTAGTTTAAAATAAATTGCCAGCAAGTTTTAAATGCGGGCAATCAAACAGCACGTCAGCGCATGAGGTGTGGCAATGGCTGAGGATGAATTTACTGATTCCGTAGTGTCGCTTAAAGAAACCGAGAAAGAGGCAACGGAGGCAATCGAAGAGGCAAAGAAGGAGAAGGAAAAGGCGGCTAGAAAGGCGCATGAGAAGGCGGAAAAAATAATCGAGAAGACGAAGGAAAAGGTTTCCGAAATAGAGGAGGAAATACTTGAGCGCGAGAGAAAGGAAATCGAAAAAATAGAAAAAGCAGAGTTAAGGAAAGCGGAGAAAGAGGCAGACTCAATCCGCAAATTAAAGGATAAGTCGAAAATCGCCTCAAAGGTAAAAGAAAAGGTTCTGGGAGACTTGTATGCTTAAGCCAGTTGAGATGCAAAAAATCAGGGTCATCGGGCTTCGCGATGACATGCAGGAAATGATTAAAGTGCTTCATGACCACGGGTATGTGGAGATCACTACTTATGACGGCGAGCAACTCGAATCCGAAGAGCCATTGGAAAGGTATTCTGAAATTACAGAGCAGCTTGTGCGCTTCAGGTCAATGGAGAAAAACCTTATCAATACTGAGGTAAACAGGCACCAGATGCTTCCCCTGCAGGCCCTTTTGGGTGAGGCAAAAAAGATTGAAATTGACGACAAGCTCCGGGAACTTAAGGACAGGAAATCCGAATTAAAGGGAGAGCTGCAGGAAGTGAAAAAGGCGCATCGGCTGATGAGAAGCCTGGAAGGGCTCGACTTTTCAGTTTTCTCAGTCAGGAGCGACCGGCTTCACATTTTTGTGGGCAGGATGCCGACCGCAAAGGCAAAGGATATTGAGGAAAAGCTGAAAAAGGCAACCAAAAAATTCACTCTCATAAAAAGAAAAATTGATTCAATGGAAAGCGTTTGCCTCATTGCTATTGACAGGCATTGTCTCTCCGATGCGCACGATATACTTGCAAAGGAAGGTTTTATAGAAGAGGAGCTTCCGGATGTTCCTGAGGGAGGCACCCCGGACGAAGTCCTTTATGACATGGAAAAGCGGATATCTGGGCTTGAAACCGAGATTGAAAAAATAGAAAGCGAAATCAAGGAAATTTCCAACAATTATTATGATATTATAGTATCCTACAGGGAAATGCTTGAAATATACCAGCAGAGGACGGATGTTTCAAGGCATTTCTCAGGAACAAAAAACACATTTGTTTTCTCCGGCTGGATACCGAAAAACAACATGAAAAAAATCAGGGAGCTTCTCAACAAGAAATTCGGAAAAAATGTCGCCATATACCTTGTGGAGCCGGCAGAGGGCGAACTTCCACCTACAAAACTCGACAACCCCGGAATACTCAAGCCATTCGAATTTATCGTGCGCTTCCTCTCAACTCCCAAGGCAAACGAGTTCGACCCGACAATTTTCTACGCATTCTTTTTTCCAATTGCGTACGGCATGATTCTTGGGGATGCAGGGTACGGAATTCTGTCATTCATGCTTTCACTCGCAATAATCAAGTTCACGAAAAAGGGTAGCACATTAAACTCACTCGGAATGCTTTGGCTGGTCGTTTCCATCCCTGCAATATTTTTTGGAATAATATATGATGAATACCTGGGCTTTTCGCACGGAGAGCTGCTGAATATTTACTTTGGCTACAGCTTTCCTGAATCGCACGGCATAGTTTACGGCTTCTATGAGGGGTTCCACAGGGCGCACGAAATTTCAACCATGATTGTGCTAACGGTAATACTTGGGCTTGTCCAGCTTGCAACAGGATTCCTGCTTTCGGCATACCAGAAATTCAAGAAAGGGGACATTAAGCATGCGGTGGCAAAGCTCGGCTTTGTGGGAGTTGAAATCGCGGGGTTTGTGCTTGTTGCAAATGTGCTGTTTGACTATTTCCCTGCAGAATATACATTGCCGGCAGCAGTTTTGTTTGCAGTTTCAGCAATACCCATTATTGTGGGAGAAGGGATCGTAGGCGCAGTGGAAATCCCCGGCGTTGCGGCAAACGCGTTCTCATACGCAAGGATTCTTGCCGCAGGAATTGCATCAGTGATAGTTGCAGTTCTCATAAACGACCTGCTGAAGCCGGACCCTTCGGCAGGCATAATGTTTTACGCGATGATACCGATTTTTCTTTTGCTTCACTTGGTGAACACATTCATCGGCATGTTCGAGGGGCTGGTTCAGGGCTCCCGTCTTTCTTTCGTGGAGTTTTTTTCAAAGTTCTACTCAGGAACGGGAAAAATGTTTTCCCCGTTTTCGTATGAAAAAAAATATGTTAAGTAACACTAGGAGGTGTTTTGTATGGTATTGTTTGAAGGAGCGGCCGGCCTTGCGATGGGCGCGGCAATAGCAGTGGGAATAGGAGCGCTGGCTACAGCGATGGCGCAGAGCGCAATTGGAACATCTGCAATGGGAGTTATTGCAGAGAAGCCGGAAAGCGCGGGAAGCTTGCTTGTATGGCTTGTGATTCCTGAAACGATTGTCATTTTCGCATTCGTTATCGCAATCATGCTGGTTCTCGAAGTTCCCAATTTCGTTGCAGCAGTTGCACACTAAGCAGGTGATAGCTTGGGAATAGAGGAGTTACGGGAAGAGATAATCGAGAAAACGGCCGAAGAGCTCAACAGCATTGAGGGGGAGCAGAAAAAGGAGGAACAGAGAATCCTTCATGATGCCTATGCCAAAAAAAAGGAAATTGAGGCACAGGCAAAAAAATCCGCAAAGGGGCGCGCAGAAAGCGAGCGCAACGAGCGCATCGCCGCAGCCAAGCTGAAGGCAAGAAAAATTGTCAACAGCGCAAAGGACGAAGTTGTGGATTCCATTCTGCAGGAGTGCTGGAAGGACTTTGTGAAAATCACAAAGCAGAAAAGCTACTCCAAGCTTCTCAGGAAGCTGATTGAGGAGGGCGTTTCCGAGGTTGGAAAAGGCGCGGTGGTTTACACCAACTCGTCAGGGAAAAAGGTTGCCAAAAAGCTCAGAGTCAAGGGCGTGAAAATCGCGTCAAAAACAATTGACTGTGAAGGGGGCGCGGTAATCTCTTCCAAGGATGGAAAGGTGAGCGTCCGCTCCACGCTCAAGGATATATTCGAGAGCAGGAGGGATGAGCTAAGGTCCGCCGCATACAAGGAGGCATTCTGAAGGTTTTGAAATGAATATACCATATGTTGCAGACACGCTGGTTTCGCGAAGCCTTACATTCGGCTACGCCAATTCCCGTGTAAAGTCCATGAAGCAGTCGCTTCTTGAAAACGAAACCGTTTCCAAAATGGTTGAAGCGAAATCTGTTTCTGATGTGGTTGGAATACTTGACAGGACCGGCTACAAGGAGGACCTGTCCGGAGAAACCCTAGGAATGCACGGAGTGGACCTGGTTGAGATATCCTTAGGTTCAAACATGGCGCGCACCTGCAGAAAGCTCCTGAAAATATCTCCCGAAGCGGCACAGGACACAGTTTCCGCGCTTTTCGAGAAATGGGATGTCTACAACCTCAAAACCATACTCCTTGCAAAGCACTTAGGCCATGAGGAGGAGGCAATACACCCATTTCTCGTGCCCGCAGGGAATTTCGGCCCAGAGCAGCTTCGCAAAATAATGGAGCAGAAAAGCATACAGGCAATTGTCTCCCTTCTCGGGAAAACCGAATACGGAAAGGTCCTTTCAGAGCAGTATGAGGTTTACAAAAAAGAGGGAAAAATAGTGCCAATGGTTTCCGCGCTTGAGCTTCACTATTACAGCAACCTTACCAAAAAGATGTCCTGCGTGTACCAGGATGAAAAGACGGTTCTGTTGATGCTGAAGGCGGACATTGACAGGAGGAATATAGTGAACATTCTCAGGGCCAAGCTGGACGGGCTTGAAAAGGAGCAGGCGCTATCATTTGTTATTGAAGGTGGCAGCATTTCCAAGAAGGATATTCTTGCAATGATTGACGCAAAGGACGTCCCCTCCGCTCTTTCAAATGCAAAATCAAAGTATGATTTGAAGGATGCCATTAACAAATACGAGAGGGAGGAATCGCTTGTTCCCATAGAGCTTGCTCTGGAGAAGGGAGTTTTTGAGCAGGGCCTAAGGACCTTAACAAAAAGCGTTCTCTTCATAGGGGTTATC
>CAYTXD010000032.1:0-9031 GCA_964441305.1 Microcaldota archaeon | reverse complement strand
GACAGCCATAGGAACCTGCCGCTGGGCATGTTCCTGGCCTTCGGAATCGTCATCTGCAGAATAATCGCCAGAATCAGAGTAGGATGAGAGGATATGGGTTGCAAGCTTTGAGTCCTTTTCCTCGTCAAGTATGTCGAGTATTGGGAAAATCAAGTCGAACCTTGAGAGGAGAGTAGGAGCTATGTTGAATTGCTCGGCAAGCAACTTGTTTGCGTCAAACCTCCCGTATTTTGGGTTTGCCGCTGCGAGAATTGCGGTCTTTGCCTTGAATCTTGCTGTAATCCCTGCCTTTGCAACAGACACGCTGTTATGCAGAATTGCGCATTCCGAAACAAATGCCTGTGTGGGCTCTATTGTGACGTCATAAACCCATTCGCTATCGGTATTGTCAACTGATTCCACGGATTCAATCCTGCACCATCCGATTTCCGAGGATGCAAAAGAGCTTAAATTCCCCACCAGTTTCCTTGCTTTTGAAATCCTGGATGATATGCAGCTTACCAGCAGCTTTTTGTATTTCTCAAAAGCCCATGGCTGCTTATTGAGTTCATAATATGAAATAAGGTGCCTAAGCTTATTGTCATTGCCTGAAATATCGTTCTGGGAAAGCCTGAGGTGTTTTCTTATGTTTATGAGTGCAGAAAATTCGCCCTGCTTGTTTGCATTATTCAGTGCGTCCTCAAACTCACTAAGCTTGCGCTTGGCAGAGCCGAGTATTCTCATGAAATTCCTTGATGTGAAGTTGCATCCTTTTTTCTGTGCATGGAGAACTTGGCCAATTGCCTCCTTTTCCCTGAGTTTTAGTGAACGGAGAAGCTCCATGACTGTGTTGATGCATGTGGATGGAACTACATCTGTTACAGTTCTCAGCTTTTTTTCCTTTCCCAAATAAGTTTCCAGCTTTGAATTCTTCCTTTTAGAAATAAACCCTATTTCATTGTGGAAAATTGAAAGGTTGTTTTGTCCATTGATAGTTATTCTCCAGACCTGACCATCTGAAAGAAGATGCGACCTGATTCCAAACCTCAGAAGAAGTATTTGCACCTGCTTTAGGTATTCTTCGTTCGGGCTTACTAGGCTTATGGTATTCTTGCTGAAGCTGCCATCGCCTTCAAAAGTTGATGAGAGCATCTGGCTTACCAGCGGCAGAGGGGCAGACATCATCTGCATCGGGATTCTCCTTAGCTTTCCTTTCTCCAAAAGGGAGGGGTCAATGGAATTGAATTCTCGCACTACTGGCATTGAAATTGCGCGGGCACTCTTTACTCCTGTTGGGTAGGTATAAACATAACAATCCACCCCAAATACGTCTTTTGCCAGCCCGGAAAAGTCGTCTATCAGCAAATCATCCTTGTTAGAAAGGTTAATTCCGTTTTTAACTCCGCGATTGAGTTCGTAGCAGCCGTCAGTAATATAATATCCCATCAGCCTGTAAAATTCAGGCGTGCAATAATTTTCAGGTAGGGTTTTTCCTCCGAAAAGCGGGAGCTTTTTCGGCATGGGTATGAAATGGCCTTCCGCAAGCTTTTCAGCAGAAATAATTTCCCACCCCTCTTCCCCAAAAACCCAAAAAGGGTGTTCAGGCGTTACAAGCAACTCCCTTCCAGGCTGTGTGGTTATCTTTATGAATTTCTTTGGGGCAGTATGCTTGCTGATTCTGGAAATTCTGGTTTGGTAGAGTTTGTTGAAATCAGTAGTTATTACTTTGTGCTCTTCTGGAATGCGAAGAATAAGGCAGTCTATTCCTTCTTCTATTTTTTCAGGGTATTTTTCAAATAGTGACTCAACAAATTCTCCCATTTTTTCAGTTCTCCCGTCGGAAAACATTAGCTCCGTACTGTAGTGGTAGCTTTGGGACTCCATCAATTCGTGGAGTGCCGCCTGCTCATTGTCATCAATTTTGTCGAACTCGTCGACTCCCGCAATTCCGCCTGAAGCAAGCACCAGCGCGCCTGCTTTCAGCGTCCATCCCCCGTCGCCCATCTCGTCCTTTTCTGCAGAAGCAGTCATTCCAACTCCGCTGGCAGATTTTCCTGAGATGTAGACGCTTTTGGGGGCAAGCTCTGTTGCATACTGCAACAGGCGGGTTTTAGCTGAGCCGGGGTCTCCAATAAGAAGGAGGTGGATGTCATCCCTTACTTTTGCCCCGCCCGCCATAATCTTTCCCTTTGTTCCCCCCATAAGCTGAAGGACTATTGCCTCTTTCACCTCGTCGTGCCCGTAAATGCCGGGAGCGATTGAATCCACAATAAGCTTGTATAAACTGGGGTGCTGGGAGATTTCACGTATTCTTGCCTCATCATCATCAGAGATTTCAATTTCTTCAAAATCGCGCTTCATTGACTCAATGTGGACAACATCAAGATAGCGTATGTATGCATGGACTGCATTGCTTTTTCCCCTTGTCTTTATTGGGGGCCTGATTCTCATGAAGCCTGTGATTACTACATTGTCTCCGGGAGTGACCTGGTTCACCAAATCGTCTTCAAGAAGTATTTCCACGCTTTCCGCTGGAGCCCCCCCTTGAAGCCTTTCCAGCATGTCCTGCGCCTCAGCTCTTTGGAGGTCAACATACCTGGACTCGTCTTCCTGTAGCTTTATGGACTTTCTCTTGCAGCTCGGACACATTTCAGGAGGAAGGGTTTTTCCAAGGACTGGAATTTCAAAGGTTTCGCTGCATAGTGTGCATTCGTAATGCGCCATTACCACCTTGTGCATCACTCCTGCGCGCTTTGTGACAATCCCGCGGACGGAAACGAGTTCGTTGATGCTCTTCGAGCTCAGATCCTGTATGAGCTGCATAGTGTCAGGCAGATTTAAGAAGCGTGCGTGCGGCTCAAACTTCACCTCCCTGTTTACGGTGTGCGGCTCAATTGCCTTTATTGCCTTTTGCGCCGCCTTTATGTTTATGTCTGGAGACTTCATCAGGCTGTCCGCAAGCTCGGGGTTGAACCTGTGGAGCTTGACATAATCTATATCGAGGCTTTTTCTTTTCGGGTATGCCATTGCAAGGTCGCGGATTTCCTTTAAGTAAGTAGTTGAAAGGAATTCTTCAAAGCTTGAGATTATTTCAGAAAGGTCCACCTCTTCTTCAGACATTACACCAACCCACAACCCGCAAAAGAAAAGCGGGGGAGCTTTATGTTTCCCAATATATTAATAGGTTCTGGTGATTTTTGGTTTAAAAGGGTATTTCGAGGGTTATGTTCCAGTCGTCCTGTTCAGGGCACACATATCTGACTCAATAAGAAATAAGATTGATTCAGGGCTTTTTGGGCGCTTGTTTTGGGGAAGGCAGGGGAGGGGGAGCAACCGTGGAGCTGCCTTCTTTTGTACCAGGCAAATCCTCTCCTCCTTCTTCATCCTTTTTCTTTTTCTTCCAGTAGAAAAATATTGCTGCAAGAACTATGAGGACTGCCAGGAGTGAAATGCAGTTTTGGGTTGTTATCAGCTCCACTTTTTCCTCTGGCTCCAGCTCGGGCTCGGGTTCCTGCTCTGGAGGCTCGGGTTCCTGCTTTTTCACACAAGTATTATCCACACACTCTTCTCCAGGCCCACACATCGCATCAGAACAGCAGTCATAAGCAAGGCAAATGTGGTTGTGGATTTCACCACAAGGGCATTCGAGTTCCCTGCATTCTCCGCCAATGCATTCTTCAGTATCCTCGCAGTCATCGCTTACATAGCAGTCAGGCTCCTCCGGCTCAGGAACTTTTATGCATGAGCCCTCCTCGCATTCATACCCTTCATCGCAGCTTTCTGACTCGGCACAAGACATACAGTTTGTACCTATACAATACTGGTATGGGCATTCGGGAGAGCCCGCGTATGGCACGCAGGTGTTTTCCACGCAGAGAGAGCATTCGCCTGAACAGTCGTAGTTGTAAATGCATTCAGGGGGAATCGCACATTCGTTAATAGTGATTGTTTTTGTTCTTGCATCCCTATAGCCGGGTGCGGACGCATCTATAGTGTAGACCCCTGTTTCCCGTGGCTGATATTGGGCCTGCTCAGTGTTGTATTCAGTGAAAACATTTGAGCCGGATTTTGATATGTAGATATCTGCATCATCACGCGAATTAACTTCAACTATTATCGGATCATCAAGGCAGCTGTATGAAACGCTTATTCTTAGCCTTGGCCTGCTTGTGTCGACAGGGCAAAAGCCGCAGTCTGCAGGGCATGATGAGCAGGTTTCACCAGCATTGCACGAGCCGTCACCGCAGAAGGGCACTGCAGATATAGTTAGTATTCTGGTAATATTTGCTTCAGAGTAATTGGCAGTTTCATTGTACCTCAGCAAATATGAATATGTTCCAACTGGAAGTGTTGCAGTCTGGTTTGGCTGCTGTCCTTGGGAAATAAAGGATGATTCCCTGAAAAGCTCAAGCACACCTTCGGAAAATGTCTTGTTTCCGAGTGCTGTGGTTGATATTCCCTCATTTACGTTCAAGTTGGATTGTGCTCCGTTAAGGTACAGGTGAATGTACATTGATGTATTGTGCTTGCAAATGTCAGAAGAGCAGATCAGCCCGTATTCACATGTGTCCTGCCTTCCATCGCAGTCCTCGCATGCACACCCCTCAACCCCAACTTCGCAGATTCCATCAGGGGTTCCATTGACACAATCTGCCGGAGAAGTGCAGAAATCCTCGCAGGTGTTGTCATCACAAAGCTGTGTTCCAACAGGGCACATTGAAAGGCAGTATTTGGGCCAGCCAAGCGGATATGTGTCATTCAGGAAGGGCTCGTAAGCAACGGCTCCGAGCATTCCGCTGTCATTGCAATCATATATTAGCGAGTCAATTTCAGTGCAGTTTTCAGTTCCCCAATAGTTGAAAGTTGCTGCAATGTCCTCGGACTGGTTGTTGAAGAAAGCGTAGGTTGTTGAGGAGAGGATTGAGTTGTTTGTGTATGTGTTGTTTGTTGAGTTCATTGTGTAGATTCCTATGTTGTTGCTTGTTAGGTTGTTTCTGAAGAAGTTGTTGTTTGAGTTGTTTGCTGAACTTAAGAAGAGGCCAAGTGAGATTGCCTGCTCTGAATTTTCTATTATATTGTCTGTAATATCATTATGCTGGGACTCATCTGCAATCCAGATTCCCTTATTAGTGTCTGTTATGTTGTTTTCGGAGAGGGTGTTTTGCTTGGATGAAATAAATACCATGCTTGCGAATGCGGGAGTTCCGTTTATTCTGTTGCTGCTGAAAGTGGAGCTGTTTGTTGAGAATGCCAAAATCCCAAAGTGCATTGATGTGATGTCTGGCAGGTTGTTTCCTGAAACAATTGCGTCGATGTCTTCCTCAATTATTATCCCTGCCCTTGTGCCGTTTAGTATTGTGTTGGATGTTGCATTGACATTTTGAGATTGAGCTTCTGTCCTGAAGCCGTCATTGTTGTCATAGAAGATATTGTGAGATGCTTCAATATCTGAGCAGACGCCAATTGTGTTTGAATCTATGTCTAAGCCTTCATCTGTGTTGTTGAATAGCGTGTTGTAGTAGAAATAGGCTTTTGAGGTGTTTGAGGCATATGCTGCTTTTTGGAATGAGCCAACGGTGCAGTTGTATATGGTAATATTATTTGACGAGGTAATGTTTATCCCGTATCCTGGGCCTGCTCCTATTATGGCGTGGTCGGAGCAGTCAACTGTAACGTTTTGTGCTGTGATGTTTATGCATGTGCCTGTTGCGGAGATGTTTTGGGTTACATTGTATTCTCCTGGCGATGTTATGTTTACGCAGTCGGTTATCGAATATGGGGAGGCGCCTTCCTCAAGTATTCCGTAATCTGATGAGGGGTCAAGGTTGTAAAGGGAAAGCACATTGTTGGAAGTGTCAGGGGAATTATTCATTAGTGTCCAGCCAGAGCTGTATTCCCATAGCTCAAACTTTGTTTCATCATGTCCTGATGCTTCCGAATCTGACCAGGTAAAGTTAATCCTGTCAATGGAAACAGTGCCGGAAACGTAAGATATGTTCAAGTATTTGTTCCCAAAAGAAGATTTTCCACTTGGGGGCGCATGGCCTCCTGGAGACCATGAGATATAATAATCCGAAGAGGAGGGCAGATAGTCATAAATGTCGACTGTTGTGTAATTTTCCATATTGCCTAGTGGATTGTCGAATGTCAAGTTTTCAATCCTTATTTCTGTTGGCGATGAAGGATTGTAGTCGATATAAATATCCTCTCCACTGTTGTTGTAAAATCTTGAATTGGAAATGTTCAGTCCCGTGCTTGTGATTATTCTTGCCCCATATTGGGCTGCGGAGCCGTGGAGAGTGAGGTTTTCTATTAAAGTGTTTTCGGCATAGTTCATATATATTCCTTCCTGTGAAGAATAGGAAATCGTATTATTGGAGAGGCTGCAACCATCTGCCTGTAAATATATGCCGTATCTCCCTGAATTTGAAATATTGTTGTTGATGAATCTGGAGTTAATTATGCCGTTTGGAATCCTGATTCCATCTGTTGATGAATTGTAGAATGAGTTTGAGTCAATAGTTGCGTTGTCAGTTGTTCCAAGCAGGACGCCGTGGTTGTAATTATTGATAAATAAGTTGCCTCTAACTATCGAATCATCGCCTGCGAACCAAAGACCTGCAGCAGAAGATGTCAAGTCCCAGCCGCATTTTTCAAATGTATTGTTTTCTACTAATGAGCCGTCTCCAGAGTTGGAATACATGCACCAGCGGGAGGCATTGTAAACCTGGTTGTTGGTGGCGTTTGAGCCGGTGTCGAACCAGATTGCATACCCTCCTCCGGGCCGGGAAAGGTTGGAGATCCTGTTTCCATCAATTAAGTTGTCCCTGTCAACATATACTGCATAAGTATAAAGATTCGAGATTGTGTTGTTTCGGATAACTCCATCGGTTAAGTAGGGCGCATAAATTCCATAGCCAGTATTGTTCTCCATAAGGTTGTTGGAAATTTCTGTCCTGTACATTGTGGGTGAAGAGTAGAGGACATGCTCATTTCCATATATTATGTTTCCAATATACCTATGGTCATAATTGGTAGTTGCGAGAATATTTATTGCACGGGTATTGTTGAAAATAATGTTTCTATCTAAAGTAAGGTTATATCTGGCGTTTACAATAATGCCAACTGTAGAATTGTAAATTATATTGCCGGCCGCTGAGATGTTCTTGCCTGGGTAGGTATCCTCAAAATTAAGGCAGCCGTAATCTGTGTCTGTAAGCTGAGTTTGGGAACAAATATTTTCTTTTGCTGTAACGTTGTAATTCCTAACTGAATGGAATCCGTTCCTGTAGCTGTTGATTATGGAATTGTTTTCAACAACTGTGTGGTCTGAGTTGATAACTTTTATTCCGTCCCTTGAATTGTTAATGAGGGTGTTGTTGTAGATATGATTGTTGGTTGAGCCTGATGCGCCGATATACCCTCCTGTGCTTATTCCTGCAATTGCATATTGTGTCCCTGCGTCCCAAGGGCCGTTTAAATTCTGGAATCCCCACCAGCCATTGTTGGTGACTGTATTGTTGTGCACTTTATTTCCGTAACCTGACCCTCCTCCATATAGGCTGAGTTGGATGCCGCTTAAGTTATTGTTGTCAAATAGGCTGTCCTTGATTTCGATATTTACTGCATTGTGGGTGTAAATCCCAACCCGGTTATTGGATGAGTTGATGTTTGAGAAAACCGAATCAGAAACGTTGTGTGCGAGTATTCCGTTTGTTTTAAGGCTGTCTGAGCCATTTATGACAATATTATCAATATTGAGGTTTTTGGAATCACATATCAGAAGCTCTGCAAAAGTTTGCCCAGAAATAGAGGTTCCGTCTTCGTTGTAGATATACTTTATGGGTCTTCCACCTGAGCCTGTGTTTCCTTCAATTGTGTTGTTGCAGGAAAGCTCGGAGGGACTTAGATCTGGAGAAAAAACAATATCGTATCTTAAATTGTCATATACTTGGTTGTCATTTATTGTATTGTTGATTGAGTTTTCGAAGAGGTATATCCCAAAAGGATAGTTTTCAGTTATCTCGTTGCTGCTTATGTTGTTATGGCTTGAATCCAAAAGATATATGCCGCCAGTATAGTAAAATTCGCCGCAATCATGCATGTAATTTCCAGTTATATTACTATACGTGACATATTGCATATAAAGCCCACGTCTTTCAATGGATGAAACATTGTTGTCTGAAACTCTTAAGTTATTCGAATTGGCAATATAAATTCCTTCAGAATATCCAGACACATTAAAAACAATATTATTTTTCAAATCAACGTTTGAGCTTTGGGAAATTAAAATTCCATCGTCAGTGACGTTGTAAATCTTATTATAAGAGATAGTTGAATCATCAGAGTAAAATGATATGCCTCCCCCGCCTCCGACTATCGTATTATTTGTGACTAATGAAGAATGGGCATCATTCATGTAGATATTATTGTAGCCGCTGGAATCAACCCCATTGTTATATAGTTCGTTATCTTCAACTGTTATCTGGGTTGAGTCAAGGAATAATATGCCAGACCTCGCACTATGGTTGGAAATCCTGTTTCCAATGACATGTATCAAAGTAGTATCTATATCATTAGAATAGACTCCGTTCATTGTGTTATTGTAAATTGTATTATTCTTAATCTCCCCGCTTGTGGCATCTTCCATCGCGATTCCATAGGTGAAATTGGTTATCCTGCAGTTCTTTATAACAAAGTTGTTGGTGCCGACAGCAAAAACTCCGCTTCCTGTACCGCTTCCGTAAATTGTGTGCCCCGCACAGTCAAGAGTAACATCATCTCCTGTAATCTGTATGCATGTGTCATTTGCATAAAGGTCCCCGCCCAAAACATAGGAGCCGTTCGAGATTATGCCGCATCCGGAAAACTGCTTCGCACATGACTGGCCTCCAAGCGAAAAAAGCAAATGGTTTCGAATTTCATATAAGACCCCGTCATAGATGATTGGAGGGGAAGCATCAACTTTTCCCGCAACAAGTGGTTGTCTGCCTGTTGGCTCATATGTGCCATACCATTTAGGAGAAGTAAGGTTGAATACGTCCGCACCAGT
>CAYTXD010000031.1:3096-9247 GCA_964441305.1 Microcaldota archaeon | reverse complement strand
AAATGTCCGGAATGCGGAAATGCGAAACTGACAAGGGATTATGAGAAAGGGGAAGTGATTTGCACCAACTGCGGACTGATAATTGCAGAAAACATTGCAGACTCAGGCCCGGAATGGAGGGCTTTCGATGCGGAGCAGAGGGAAAAGAGGGCAAGAGGAGGAGCGCCAATCAAGTACATGAGGCCAAATAAAGGCCTTGTGACTGAAATTGACCAATATAACAGAGACATCAGGGGCGCGAAAATATCCTCAAAAAAGCAGGCTCAGCTCTACAGGATGAGGAAGTGGCACAAGCGAGCGAGCATCGCATCCTCAATGGAGAGGAACCTTGCAATCGCTCTCTCAGAGCTTGACAGGATTGCATCCTATCTTGGCCTGCCTGACAACATAAGGGAAAGCGCGGCGCTCCTTTACAGGAAATGCATAAAAGCGGAGCTTATCCGCGGAAGGCTTATTGAATCTGTTGTTTCCGCAGTAATTTATGCGACCTGCAGGTTGCACGGAATCCCAAGGACTCTTGACGAAATTTCCAGAGTATCAGGAATTGAAAAAAAGGAGATTGGAAGGGCATACAGGTTTGTAAGGAGGGAGCTTGACATTGAAGTGCCTCTAACAGACCCGTCCCAGTATGTTCCGAAATTCTGCGCGGCGCTGAAGCTTGACGGGCAGGTGCAGGAAAAGGCAATACAGCTTCTCAAAAAAGCGGTGAAAAAAGGCCTTATTTCCGGAAGGGGGCCGACAGGAGTTGCCGCGGCCGCAGTATACATCGCATCTGCGATGTGCGGAGAGAGAAGAACCCAAAAAGAGGTTGCAGACGTGGCAGGTGTCACTGAAGTGACAATAAGGAACCGATACAGGGAACTGAAGAAGGAATTGGGGCTAAAGGTTGCACTTTAGCTTTCTAATTTTTCTTTTTTCATATTTTTTATGCTTCGGCATTTGCCCAAGCAACTGGGAAACATTTTAAAATTGCCAATGCAAACCAATAATGTGATTATATGAAAGGCCAAGCCAAAGCTCTTGAACTGGTAATAGCACTTTTTGTTTTGCTTGTTGTTGCTGTTGCCCTTATACAATTCGTACTGCCTGCATTTTCGCAGGGAGAGGAAAGCTTTTCAGGCCCTCTCGAGGACTTGAGCAGGCAGCAGGCAATAGACAAGGCGGAGGAAAAGTGCAACCTGCTCTGTGATGATATCCGTGATTCGGACGGAAGCCAGGGTAGCGTGGTTGCATTCTGCTCGGGTGTTGCAAGCGAAAACGGGCTTGACATTGACGCAAAGGGCAAGAAAGGCTATTCGGAAATAGGCGGAATCGGAGTTTGCAAGGAAAGGATTCCCTGCTTCAGGATGGTTGAGTGCAGGTACCCTTCGGGAGCTCAGCCATATGATGCAAATTCATGCAAATCCGCAATATGCAGCTATTACTCCGGCCTCGGGCTGAGCGAAGAAAGGGTAAACGAGGAGCTTAACAAGAGGCTCTCTCCCGGGGACTGCTATAATGCATCTTTTGACTTGCACTGGTTTGCGGTTTCATTTGACAATGCTGAGGCAGGTGCATTGGAGTGCCCGGAATAGCCAAGGGAATGAAGGGTGCGGCCCCTTCCATGTGGGTCTGGATTATCGGCGGATTCCTGCTTGCCTTGATTACAATAGTCATTTTGTGGCAGCTAATTTCACTAAGCCAGATGTCATTCATGAGAAAGGTGGCGGAGCAGCAGTTCATTTCCCTGAACAATGAAATCTCATTCATATGCTCATCTTCAGGGGTGGGAAGCGAACGCTCAATGGGCATGAGGCTCCCCTCTCTTGTAGAAGGGATTTATGCATCAGATAACCGGGAGTATGTTCCCCCCGATTTGGCCGAAGTGATTGACAGCCCCTTAAACACCCCCGGAATAAGCTTTGGGGACAATGTTTGCATGAAGCTCAGGGGAGTGGAAACTCTAAAGTGCATGGAGCACGACTGCGCGATAAGCATGAATTACATGGGCGCGCCTCCCTCCGGAAGCTTTTTTGACCAGGTTCGCCAGCTTGCAAGCTCGCCCACTTTCGATTATTCCGTGCAGATAAAAAAAACCACTAGCAACCAGGTTAGCGTCGAAGGTGCAAGGGAATGAATAATGCAGATTGCACAAATACAGATAAAAGGCCCATTTTAAAGAAAGGAATGAAGGGCTCTGCAGTGAGCGAAATGACCCTTGTGCTTGGAAGCCTTATTGCCGCACTCATAATTGTGGTTGCCGCCTGGCAGCTGATGGAATACCAGTCATCCGAGCTGGAAGCAGCAAGGACCGCGCAGATTGCGAGGGATTATGCAAAAAATATCAACTTTGTCCAGCAGATAAATTCCGAATACGTGCTCGAATACAAGGTAGAGCACCGCGCGGATGTGAGGATACTGGACGGGTATATCGAAGTTGCAAGGGAGGGACAGGTTTCCACTTTCCCTTATTTGGGAACTGCGGAAAAAACGGAAATAGAAAATTACTTCGGCCAGACGGTGTGCTTTGAAAACTCGCCCGGCCCGTCCGGAAATGTGAAGGTGTATTTATGCTAAGGGGGCAGATAAGCATACTCACAAGAATATTTTTCGTAATTGCGTTGCTTATAATGCTGGTGATCCTTTCAGCCCAGCTTTCGTTTTTCAATGTCAACTCAAAGGCACAGGTTGCAAGGTATGACATGGTTTTTTTTGCCGAGGACATTGCGCGCGTGCTCGGGGGTTCGGAGGCATGCCTTTCCGCAGGCCAGGTTGAAGGTGTTTTGCTTGAGGAAAAGCTTGACAATTTTGAAAATGATTACCAGGGGATTGAACCATCCTGCGCAAAGCTCCTTGGGTACGGCTGGAATGCCGAAGTAAATTCGCTGAACATTTCCAACAGCACTGAAATGAAGAGCTGGTCATTCGGCGCACAAATCCCTTCAGGCGAAAACTCCATATCCCTTATATTCCCTGTTTCCATAAAGGGCGATTCGGGACTGCACCCCGGGACCATGAAAATAAAGGTTGCGTCAGGCCCCCTGGAACAGGCTGCCGGGCTGGTGGATTCCGCATGCCTTAATGATGAGGTTCGCGAGGCGAGGATAAGCGTTGAGAGCAGAATCTATTATGTGGAAACGAATGAAATTTGCACAGAGTCCAAAAGTGGGGAAGAAACCTGCAGAAAGCTCAGGTGCGGAAAGGAGATATCCTTCCCGGACCTTTTGCCAGGAATGCACCAGGCGCGCGTTGACGCAAGCGGAGATATTGCAGTGCTTACCCCTTAATTCTTAAACTTAATTTCCAATCTAAATCCATGATGCCGAAAAAAAAGCTCTCATCATTCCTCAGGCAGGCAGGAGTTGACTCCCTTCTTCTGGTAAACGGGAGGGCTGAAAAGCTCCTGGACCCCAATTTCACCTATTTTGCAGAAGGGACTGTTGACTCATCCGCGCTGATTGCAAAAAAGGGGAAACTCGAAATTTTCACCCCTGAAATGAACCTCCGGCTTGCCAAATCCCTTGGGATTAGGGCAAAATCATACCATGCAAAAAAATTCATATCCGACATCTCTGCCACACTCGCAAAAAGCAAAAAAATAGGCATAAACGGCAACTCCCTGGGCGCAGGGCTTTACCTGCAGCTTAAAAGGAAACTTGGAGGCAGGATGGTGGATGTTTCCGAAAAACTGCTTGAGCTTAGGGCAAGGAAGGAAAGGAAAGAAATTTCACTTCTAAAAAAATCGTGCAAAATATGCAATGATATACTTGATGAAATTGAAGTAAAAAAAGGCAAAACTGAACTCCGGCTTGCATCGGAGCTAAAAATAGCGGCCCTTGAAAAAAATTCGGGCATATCCTTTGAGCCAATAGTGGCTTCAGGCAAAAACGCATCCTTTCCCCATTGGCGCCCCTCTAAAAAAAAGCTATCAGGAGTGGTTCTTGTTGATTTCGGCATTAAATACATGGGATACTGCTCTGATTTCACAAGGTGCTATTTCCTCGGGGAATGCAAAAAGGAAAAGCAAAAATACGAAATATTGGAATCAATATTCTGGGAAATTGCGGACAACATTCCCGAATTCGGGACATCCCGCGAGCTCTCTTCCTTCTCCAAATCCCTCTTCAGGAAAAACAAGCTTCCTCCACCTCCTCATTCCATAGGGCACGGGATTGGGCTTGAGGTGCACGAATACCCGAGCCTGCATGAAAAATCCGAACATGCGCTGGGGGAGGGAATGGCGATGGCGATTGAGCCTGCATACTACGGAAGCAGATACGGGCTTAGGTTTGAAAAAGATTTGCTTATTGGGAAAACAAAGGCACGATTGCTTTAGCTTTCGATTACATTTATAAATACCATTGCACTAACTTATATCACTCGTTTACGAGAATAAATGCTAACGGTGAGAATATGAAAGTTGTTATAAACGACCCTAAAACAGGAAAGTCATACCAGAAGGAAGTTGAGAAAGAAAAGGAATCCCAGATAATCGGCCATTCCATAGGCGACATGGTTGACGGAGGGATAATCGGCGCCTCAGGCTACAAGCTCGAGATTACAGGCGGAAGCGACTTGAGCGGATTCCCGATGAGGGCAGACCTCCCGGGGGCAAGAAGGGCAAAACTCCTGCTTTCGGGCGGGCTTGGATTCAGGTCAAAAAGGAAAGGCGGAAGGGAAAAGAGAATGGTTGCGGGAAACATAATCAATGACCAGATTTACCAGGTCAATACAAAAGTGGTCGAGACCGGGGAAAAGCCGCTTGAAGAGCTTGTTCCCAAGGAAGAGGGAAAATAGGGGCGTTTGATTGCAATCCGAATTAAACATTGGAATGATAGGTCATGTGGACCATGGAAAGACTAGCATAACCCATCAGCTCACGGACAAATGGACAGACACCCATAGCGAGGAGCTTAAGAGGGGTATCACAATCAAGGTAGGGTATGCGGATGCAACCTTTTACAAATGCCCAAGGTGCGAAAGATACGTAACCAAAGAGAAATGCCCGTGCGGGGGCAAGGGCAAGCTTCTCAGAAAAATCTCATTTCTTGATGCGCCGGGGCATGAAATGCTTATGACAACCGCAATTGCCGCATCAAGCATTATTGACGGAGCGGTTCTTGTAATTGCGGCAAATGAGAAATGCCCCCAGCCCCAGACTGCAGAGCATCTTATGATTCTTGACATACTTGGAATAGAAAAAATAGTCATTATCCAGAACAAAATTGACTTGGTTTCCAAGGAAAAGGCAGATGAGCACCACAGGCAGATAAAGGAATTTGTAAAGGGCACCAAGGCGGAAAACGCCCCAATCGTGCCAATCGCAGCCCATTACGGAATCAATTTCGGCGAGCTGGTAAAGGCAATAGAGCTCACAATACCCACCCCTGAAAGAAACCCTGATGCAGACCCGCGCATGTATGTGACCCGCTCGTTTGATGTAAACAAGCCAGGGTGCGAAATTAAGAATCTGAATGGCGGATCGCTTGGCGGTACACTTGTGCAGGGAGTTTTGAAGAAGGGAGACAAAATCGAAATGAAACCCGGAATTTCCAGAAAAGTGAAAGAGAAAGAGGTAATCGAGCCGGTACAGCTTACAGTTGAGGATCTCTATGTGGGCTCTGAAAAGGTTGATGAAGTAGGGCCAGGAGGGCTAATTGCAATTGCCACAAAGCTCGATCCTGCAGTGACAAAGGGTGACGGGCTTGTTGGCAACCAGGTTGGCAAGAAAGGAACGCTTCCGGAAGTTTCATATGAGGTTACAGTCGACTACAAAATACTCGAAAGGGCAGACATTGAAAACCCACTTCCAAAAAAGGGGGAGCCGCTTCTCTTAAGCGTGGGAACGGCCCGTTCTCTCGGAGTAATTGCAGAGCTTAAGAGCAACAAGGCAAAAGTCAAGCTGAAAAGGCCTGTCTGCGTAGACAAGGGTTCCCCTGTTGCCATAAGCAGGAGAATGGACAAGAGATGGAGGCTTTCAGGCTTCGGTGTTTTTGTATGAGAGTTTCAGGAATATGCCATATCTGCGGAAAGTCCGCATCATATACCTGCTCATTGTGCGGAAAGGCAACCTGCGGGCAGCATATTAAGGGGGGAATTTGCACTTCGTGCCTTTCAGGCCAGAAGTCAGGAACCCCCGACTCCGCGCCGAATGGCATCGGGCTAAAGTAGG
>CAYTXD010000031.1:0-3086 GCA_964441305.1 Microcaldota archaeon | reverse complement strand
CCAATGGCAATGAATACTGCAGCTGCAACTTTCTTAACCAATTTTTCATCAACTCTTTTTGCAATCTCGTTTCCAAAATATGCCGCAGCAAAGCTGAGGAGAGCCAAAGCAATGCTTGCCCCAAACAAAACGCCCAGTGCGCCGTATTCTGCTGAAAGCACAATATTCGCCAGCTGCGATTTGTCGCCCAATTCCATCAAAAAAACAAGAATAAATGATGACACAATTGGATTTCCATTATTCTTTTTTGCAATCTTTCCCTTTCCATCCTTGTCAAAAACCATCATAATCCCAAAAAGGATGAATGCTGCGCCTGCGGCAAGGGATAGGATTCCAGGGGGAATCAGAGAAGAAATGAAAGTTCCAAATGCAACCGCTATTGCAGTTGCAGCAAACAGCGCGAGAGAGGAGCCAATAAAAACTTCCAGGGGCTTTTTGTATTTCGAGCTCATCGAGAATACTGCAATCTGCGTCTTGTCCCCAAGCTCTGCAAGAATGTTCATGCCAAATGCGGCAATTATCCCCTCAATCATGCAATCACATTTTCAAAAAATGCTCATGAAAAGCAGTCTCATCCGCAAGTTCGGGATGGAATGCAGTAGCGAGATATTTTTTTTCTCCGGATTCCTGGAAAACAGCAACTGCCCCTCCCCCGTATTCAGCAAGTATCTCAACACCTTCCCCACATTTTTCAATCAGCGGAGCGCGGATGAATACGGCATTAACATTTCCCAATTTTGTTTCCAATTCAACTTCTCCCGAATCTATCTGCCTGCCGAATGCATTCCTGCCTGTCTCCACATCAAGCAGCCCAAGTGTCTTTTGCCCCTCTTCTCCACCCTTAATTTTCTTAGACATCAGAACAAGCCCTGCACACGTGCCGAAAATTTTCGGGATTGCTTTTATCCCCTTTTCCATTCCCTCACGCTCGATAAGCTTCATTATTGTCGTGCTTTCCCCGCCGGGCAGAATAAGTCCGTCAAGCCCCTCAAGCGCCTGTTTGGCCCTTACTTCCGAAATTCCGCACTCCACCCCGAGCCTTTCCGCGGCCCTGCGGGTAGCTTCAGCATGCTCGCAAACATCCCCGTGAAAAGCAAGTATTCCGATTTCCATTCAATCAACAAACCCCAGGTGGCGTGCAGCCCTCACATCCTTGACAAAAAAGGAAGGGGCTTCATTGAGAATTTCCAGTTTCTTATAATCCTTTTCAATTGATTTGAACATTTTTGCAACCGCATTTAAAAAAGACTTGCTCTCAAGCAGCTTTCTTGCAAAATAAGGAACAGCGGAAGTGTATTTGCATGACTGAAGAAATATCTCATATACTTTGAGTTCGCTGTTAATCGCGCATGCATAAGCTTCAATCAAGCAACGGAGCGCCTTTTTCTTTTGCTTTCCCTTTGGCATGCTTACAACGGATTCAACGGCTGCATTCATCCTTATTCCCTCAACCTCAAAAAATATTGTCTTTCCATCCTGCACCTGGTAATTCAGCTCCGGGTGGAGTATTCCCGGGCCTGCATTCGAAATCTCGCCGCCCAGCCTTTCGCATTCCTGGTTGAGCTTATTCTCAATCCTGTCCGCAGTGTTCCGTATTGTGTTGCAGTCCATTCCTGAAGTGTAATAAAGTTCCATGGCTTTTCTCTTTCTTTCCAAAACGTCGGTTTCATCGCGCACATAGCCAGAGTAAATGGCAAACTTCTTCAACTCCCCCTCCGCGATAACCCTGAAATGCCTTGGATTGATGATGTTCTCGGGGAAAAGTGAATTTGCAAAATTAATGGATGCAAAAACAAAATAGGAATACTCTTCCTGCTTATCTTCAAGCGTGTGCACCCAATTCCCATTTCCGCAAAACCCAACCAAAGCCCGATCATGGCCAGGCCCTACACCCCTTTGAACAGGATTGCGCATCTCCTGCTTCCTTTCAACAAGCCCATCAAGCCAGGGAAGCTTTTTTGACCATACTCTTGAAACAACTGCTTCCTCACCTGTGAATATGTGTTCCTTCCTGTCAATCGGCAGAGCGGGCTTTACTCTAAGATGGGACATTTTCATGTGTTAAATCATGTAATTAAGGGAATTTAAGCCTTCTGCTCAATCCCCGCGCGCAGAAAGCCTCTCTTCCTCTGAAAGCAGGCCCATCTCAAGCCCCTTCATCGCTTCACCAATTCCTTCGGATGCCTTTGCAATGATCTCCGCATCCTCGTAATGGGCAACTGCATCAACTATTGCGCGGGCGCGCTTTTTCGGGTCGTCGCTCTTGAAAATCCCGCTTCCCACAAATACGCCGTCCATTCCAAGCTGCATGCAAAGAGCGGCATCAGCAGGCGTGGCAATCCCGCCTGCGGCAAAATTGACAACAGGCAATCTCCCAAGCTCTGCGGTTTCTTTGGCAAGTTCGACAGGCACCCTCATTGAAACTGCTGCATCCTCCAAATCCTTTGGGCTGGCATCCTTGAGGGATGCAATCTGCCCGTTAAGAGTCCTGATGTGCTTTACTGCCTCAACAATATTTCCTGTTCCTGCTTCCCCCTTGGTTCTAATCATTCCTGCCCCTTCATTTATTCTTCTCAGCGCCTCCCCCAAATCCCTGCAACCGCAGACAAACGGCACCTTGAATTTCTTCTTGTCAATATGGTTTTTGTAATCCGCGGGAGTCAGCACTTCGCTTTCATCTATATAGTCCACGCCGAGGGACTCCAGCACCTGCGCCTCCACGAAATGCCCTATCCTGCACTTCCCCATGACCGGAATTGTCACTGCATTGATTATTTGCTTTATTTTCACGGGGTCTGCCATTCTTGCAACCCCTCCCTGGGCGCGGATGTCTGCCGGAACCTTTTCAAGGGCCATGACTGCAACTGCGCCCGCATCTTCCGCTATTTTTGCCTGCTCCGCATTGACGACATCCATTATCACTCCGCCCTTGAGCATCTGCGCGAGGCCTGATTTCACTTTGAAGGTTCCAGTTTTAGCCATATTACCACCTGCAAAAAGTATGCTTTTATTACTCAATACAAGATTTAAAAACTGTATCGCACTATTAATTATGTTGCAATTTCTTGTTTTTCATTGCTTTTTTC
>CAYTXD010000030.1:0-9284 GCA_964441305.1 Microcaldota archaeon | reverse complement strand
TTTTACGGCTGGTGTTTCAAATATTTGTCGCCGCATTCCTGGTGGGAACTTTGAACATAATGCTTGTGGTGCTTACGATTAGGGAGCTTTCAAAATTATTGGGGGAGGAGGTTGACATAACCAGCCTCCTGAAAATGGTGTAATCATGGATGTAACTACCGGAGGTGTGCTGAGCGAGCCAGTGATAACGATTGCCCTAATTGCAACACTCATCTCCTTTTCCATAACCACTCTTTTCTACATAATAGGAATGAGCTTCAACCTCCACAAGCTTAAGCAGTGGTGCAAGTCGGAATACTTTCACCTCGGGGCAACAATATTCCTTATTGCATTCTTCACCCTCACAATAATTGCTTTTGAAACAGCAACCACGGAAATTTCCTACGAAATGCTCAGGGAGGCGACAGGGGGAACTCCTGTTGTTGACCCCTATACCGGCAATGTGATACCCGTCACCCCCTCCAATGCCGGAAACATAAATTCATTCCTCGTTTCAAAGGTTTTCATCAACAAAGCGCTTGACTGCGCGGAAAGGGCGTACAAGCTGACCTATTACATAGACGCGCTTGTCGAGCCGGTGGAAAAAAGGTCCATAGGGACAGCCGGCTCCGCGCCCCTTCTTGGCTGGCCCCTAACCGGGCTTGTAAGCTTGCTCCATTACATAGGAAACAACCTGACATTCGCAATGGTTGCATTCTATTTCCTGCTCCAGCTTATCTCCTTTTCCGAAACCACCATGCTCACTGTATTCCTTCCGATAGGAATCATACTTCGCGCATTCCCGCTCACCCGGGGAGCAGGCGCGCTTATGATGGCGATAGCGATTGGGATGTATTTCGTGTTCCCCCTCTCCTTCGTAATAATGATTGGGATGCAGGGAAACCTTGCCTCCTCCTGCTCCATTGGCGCAACAGACCTTGGCGTTCAGGAGGACTACTGCCTCAACCCGAGCGAGGCCCTTCAGCAGGAGGCAAAAGTCGAGGAAGTGCTAAAGGACAAGACACTTTGGGAAAAGGTAGAGCAGCTGAAAGCGGATGTTGCCACAATGATACTCCAGGCCCTCTTCTACCCTGTAGTCGCATTCATGATAACATTCACATTCATACGCGCGGTATCCTCAATGTTTGGAGGGGATTTGGCAGAGCTTGGAAGGGGACTGATTAAGCTAATCTGATTTTTCCCTCTTCCCCCTCCTTCTTCGGACTTTCTTCTTTCTCCATAAGTTTAAAAAGAATAAGACCGACGCTTATCCATATAATATTGAAGGTGATACTTATGGCAGAGGAAGAGGATAAGAAGAAAAAACCGTCTACACCGAAACCCCCTTCCGCAGGACTTTCATCAAAGCCAAGCGGGGCAGCTGCAAAGCCGCCGACCCCTCCCGGAGGGCAGGCACCGCCAAAACCCCCTTCAGAGGGAAAGGGACTTTACTCAAAGCCCAGCGGGGCTGCTGCTGCACCTCCAAAACCGCCGGAAGGAAAAACACCTCCCAAGCCTCCGAGCGGCGCAACAGCAAAGCCGCCTGAATCGCCCGCACCTCCAAAACCTGGGGCAAGAGAGCAGCCCTCCGCGCCTTCCCCAAAACCATCGGCTCCCGCAAAGCCGACTTCCGCTGAAAAGCCCTCAATGCCCCAGAAAAAGCTCCCCTCCCGGCCGAGCGGGATGTATTCAAGGCCATCAGGGGCAGGCGCTCCTCCTAAACCCCCCTCAGGTGCGCCTCCTTCTGGGAAGCCAACTGCCGCGGGACCTTCAATGCAGCCGGCACCCTCGCCAACCGAAAAGAAAGGCGAGCCGCCATCCACTGCTTCACCAAGGCCGCTCACATCTCCTCCGCCATCCCCAAAGCAGAGCATGGCAAAGCCACCCGGCAGCCCGGGAATGGTTAAGCCGCCTGAGAAGAAGCCGCCTGGTGCAGGAGGGCCTGGCGCCCAAATGCCTCCTCGTCCCAAGCCGGAATCGCCACCAAAAATGCCGCCCAGAAAGCCAGGTGCAGGAACTGCAGGGGCAGGTGGACTGGGAGGAAAAATACCTCTGATAATTTCAGTTTTTGCTCTGTTTCTCTCAATTATCTCGCTTTTCATGGTTTTAAGCGGGGGAGGAACAGGGCTTAGCAGCCAGGACATGCAGGAAATAGCCCAGTCGCTAAGAGAGCTTAAGGAAAAAGAAGTCACTCTCACCGCCCCGATAAGCGGTACAGTGCCCCTTGATGCAACTCTTCCCGCAAGCGAGCTTTTCCCTGACACCTATTCGATGCCTGTTGACATCGAGCTTCCAGTAGGTGCGGAGGTCACTGCAATAATGCCTGACGGAAGGCCGGTCACACTAACAATTGAAGACCAGGTAATCCCGATAAGTGATGAAATTGAGCTTGATTTCTCATCTGCAACTTCGGGCAGGGAAGTGCAGGTTCAAAAGGACCTCACAGTATCAGGCGGGGAGCTTTCTGCAACTCTAACTCTCGGAGATGTGTACGGAGAGGGCCTTGATGCCCTGATAGAAAAGCTGGAAAGCGGCTAGCTTTCCTTCTTTTTTCTTTCACAAAAAGAGAGTCCCTTTTCTTTGAGAATTTTGAGCCGGTTTCTTCATCCTCATAATTATTGCCAACCTCTCCCCCTTTTCTTCACCATTCCTTTTATTTTTCCGCCTTGCGAAAGCTTTATTTAACCATTTCCCTAAACCCTTTCAAGTGAGAGGTGATTACTATGGATGAGGTAAAATATACACTTAAGGAAGATGAGCTTCCAAAAAAATGGTACAACATACTTCCGGACATGCCAGGGGAATTTGCACCTCCAATACACCCTGCAACAAAGAAGCCCATCGGGCCTGATGACCTGAAGGCAATATTTCCTATGGGGCTTATTGCGCAGGAGGCAAGCATGGAGCATTATATAGACATACCTGATGAAATCCAGGAAGCGTACTTGAGAGTTGGAAGGCCCTCCCCCCTCTACAGGGCCAAAAGGCTTGAGAATGCGCTGAAAACTCCTGCAAAAATATACTACAAGCGCGAGGACGTATCGTTCGTTGGCTCGCACAAATCAAACACTGCAATTGCACAGGCATATTACAACATGAAGGAGGGAATAGAGCGGCTTTCAACTGAAACAGGGGCGGGCCAATGGGGCAGCGCGCTTTCAATGGCATGCACCATATTCGACCTTGAATGCCTTGTATACATGGTGAAGGTTTCCTATGAGCAGAAGCCCTACAGGAAATACGTAATGAAAATGTATGATGCGAATGTTATCGCCTCCCCAAGCAACACCACGGAGTGCGGAAAGAAAATGCTTGAGGAAGACCCAGATTCTACCGGCTCATTGGGAATGGCAATTTCGGAAGCAGTGGAAGTTGCGGCAAAGGATGAAAAGACCAACTATTCCCTTGGCAGCGTATTGAACCACGTAATGCTTCACCAAACCGTAATCGGGCAGGAAGTGCAAAAGCAGCTCCAGATGGCGGGGGTTGAGAACCCCGATGTAATGATTGGGTGTGCGGGAGGCGGCTCGAATTTCGCTGGATTCGCATTTCCAATGATTGGTGAGAAGCTGAAGAAAAAGAACGAAACGGAATTCTACGCAGTTGAGCCAAAGGCAGTTCCAACAATGACCGGCTTTGATGAGGGAACTTCAAAATTCGATTATGATTTCGGCGACACCGCGGGCCTCACCCCATTAATAAAGATGTACACGCTCGGGCACAAATTTGTACCTCCCCCAATTCACGCGGGAGGGCTGAGGTACCACGGAATGGCGCCAACGGTGTCCCACCTTCTCAATGAAAAGGTGATAAAAGCAGAAGCATACCCCCAGGACGATACATTCGTGGCGGCAAAGCTCTTTGCTAAAACAGAGGGAATAATTCCCGCGCCGGAAACCACCCATGCAATCGCATCTGCAATAAAGCATGCCCGCGCATGCAAGGAGAAGAACGAGGAAAAGACAATAGTTTTCAACTTCAGCGGCCACGGCCTGCTTGACTTGGGGAGCTATGCCTCAGCACTCAACTTCTGATTTTTTTCTTTTTTACTTTTCCACAAACTTAAGGTTAGAAATTTTTGCAGTGCCACTCGTTTTCTCCCAAATCCTTTCCCACTCTAAAATTTCAATCCTCTTTTTGAAGAAAGGCGCGTCAGCAACAAATGTTTCCGCTTCCCCTCCCTCAAAAAATTCATGCACCTGCACTTTCTTATTCCTGAGCTCCTCTACTGCATTTTCATCAAACTTTCTCCCAAGCCATTCCTCCCCCATCCCTTCGGCACTCGCGCTCACAATGTAAATTTCAAAATACTTCCACATCTCCATAAGCAAATTTTCCCTTTTCCTCCAAAGCGGCGCATGGCTTGCAATTCCCAACTCCTCTGCAATTCCATCAATTCTCTGCTTTTGGTATTCGCTCTCTATTGCTCCTGCAACAACTCCCCCTGCCCCTATTTCCTTCAACGCTTCCTTCATCTTCTCAAGCTCATTTTCATTATTGGCATCAACAAATGTTATCTGCAGCCCGATGCACTCTGCCTGCTCTTTGCAAAATTGAATATTTGGGTGATGGAACATCATCGAATCCTTCTCCCCCCTGATAGCCAAAAGCCCTACCTCAAACCCTTGCTGGATTGCCCAAAAAGCGGCAAAAACAGAATCCTTTCCCCCTGAAAAAAGAACTGCGGCTTTCATTTAGTGTCACCTGTATTGGGTAGTGCACAGGAATGTACCCTCCACCTTGCCTTAACCTGGATATTGCCTTCTGCAGCCAAACTTTCCACATGCCGCCAATTCATCATCTTCCCACTCCCAATTCCCCCAGCATTTTGCAGCACATGCATTCATTGCTGGAAGAAGGCTCGCCGCACTTTACGCATTTCTCAAGAGTAAGCGCCCTTTTTGCGGCATCCTCCCCAATCATTTTCTTGAACTCCAGAAACGAATTCAGGATTTTGTATTTAGTCCCAGGGTATTTCTGTTCTGCCTCATTGAGCATTCCCCTAACATGGGAGCGAAGCGCGCCCTTTGCATACGGGCATCCCCTGTTTTGTATAGGGATTCCTTTCAGAATGCAGTAGATTGCGCTTTCCTTTTCAGGGCTTCTCAAGAGCGGCTTAATCCTCTGCACAAAATCCTCATCCTCAACAATTCCGCCTGCAACGCCAAACCTTGCAAGCCGAAGCGGCTCATTTCTCATGAAGTTCATGAAAACTGTCTGCCCGACATCATCCAAATTATGCCCTATTGCGATCTTGTCCGCCTTTTCTTCCCGCGCTGCCTTGTTAAGCAAATTCCTCCTCATCACTCCGCAGTATGAGCATGCCTCCTCAACCCTTTTAGTTTTCATTATTTCATCCATTGAAATTCCCAAGTCCTTTTCAAATGAGAGAACAACCTGCCTCACCCCAAGTTTTTTGCACTCCTCTTGCGCAACATCCACAAGAATATTTCTATAGTCCCTTATCCCCTCATCAACAGTTATTGCAAAAAGCTCAAAAGGCATTTTTTTATTCAGCATCTTCATCAGGTGCAAAAGGGCGATGCTGTCCTTTCCTCCAGAAACGCCTACGGCAATTTTTCCCCCTTTTTCCACAAGCTTGTAGTCCCTTACTGTTCTCAAAAACCTCTTCTCAAAATTAAGGAGAAAGTGCTTTTTGCACAAGTTCATTTTTGAATACGGAAGATATGCGACTGCCCTCCCATCACATCTTGAGCATTTCATTCTTTCACCGATTCTAAAAGGGCACTGCCGAATTGCTTTTCATTCATGCAACAGGGATGGATTATACTTTCCCATCCCCGCACTCGCCCTACCCACCATACACTACTCTGATAATCTCCACTTCCTCATTCCCCGAAAGCTCCTCATTTTCAGGCGTTACTTTCCCATTCACTTTCACAACCGCTATCTCCTGCTGTATCTCCATTATCTTGAGCAGACCGGTTATTTTTCCGGAAAAATCAATTTCCCTTTTTTCCTCCCCATATTTAACTTCCATAAGAAAATTCTCCCACCTTATGTTTTTATTAATGTGCTACGAGACACTTTCCAAGAGGTGAATTAAATGGCAGTCATAAGCAGAGTTATTGGGAGGGAAATACTCGATTCCCGCGGGAATCCTACAGTTGAGGCGGAAGTGCACGCAGGCAATTTGGTTGGGCTCGGCGCGGCGCCAAGCGGCGCATCCACCGGCTCCCTTGAGGCACTGGAAATGCGCGACGGCGGAGAAAGGTACATGGGCAAGGGAGTGAGAAACGCGGTTGAAAACATAAACGAAAAAATCTCCAAAAAGCTTGAAGGCATGGACCCGAAAGAACAGAGGAATGTTGACAATGCAATGATTGAGCTTGACGGAACGGACAACAAAAGCAAACTTGGCGCAAATGCAATGGTTGCAGTTTCAATGGCAGTTGCAAGCATAGGCGCGATGTCGACGGGCATTCCCCTTCACAAGCACATTGCAAATATTGCTGGAAGGGACGGAAAAACGCTTCCGGTTCCAATGATGAATGTGATTAACGGAGGCAAGCATGCAGGCAGGGAAAACGACCCCCAGGAGCATATGGTAATGCCGGTAAAGGCAAATGATTTTTCATCCGCGGTTAGGATGTGCGCGGAAACATACCACACACTAAAGAATTTGCTGAAGCAGAAGCACGGATACTCTTCTACTCTGCTTGGAGATGAGGGGGGTTTTGCCCCTCCAATTTCTGATGTGGGCGAGCGGCTTGAGCTTATACTGAAAGCTGCGGAAGAGGCGGGATACTCAAATGAAATGTATATTGCTCTTGACCCTGCGGCATCCGAATTTTACAAAGATGGGAATTACTTTGTAGGCGAAAAGAAATTCTCTTCAGGCGAGCTTGTGGACTTCTGGCGGTCCCTTGCCGGGAAATACAAAATAGCCTCAATTGAGGACGGCTTCCACGAGGAGGACTGGGGGGGATGGGCGGAATTCACAAAGGCGATGGGAGGAAAAATTCAAATTGTCGGTGACGACCTGCTTGTGACAAACGTTTCCAGAATACAAACTGCAATTGGGAAAAATGCGGCAAACGCCCTGCTTCTAAAAGTAAACCAGATAGGCACAATTACTGAATCAATTGATGCAGCAAACCTTTCATTCAAGAACGGGTGGAACGTAATAGTCTCCCATCGCTCAGGGGAAACTGAGGACTCATTCATTGCAGACCTCTCCGTTGGAATTGACTCGGGGCAGTGCAAGTTCGGGGCGCCGGCGCGCTCGGACCGGACTGCAAAATACAACCAGCTAACCAGGATTTCCGAGCACCTTGCAGGGGAAGCGGAGTATGGCGGAGAGGGAAAGCCGAAGGTGTGAAAATGGGCTTTCTTTCCTCACTTGCTGCCGGAATTTCCTCTTCAATAGCGGACGCGATTTCAGGAGTACTGATATTCATCGGAACAATATTGCTGCTATTTGATGTAATATATGCAGGGCTTTTCATTTTTGTTTCCGGTTGCATACTTCTTGCCGCAAGCGAGATGATAAGGTTGCTGGACTTTATTTCCCAAAAGCCAATTTTCCCATTCAAGAGGGCCGCAGTGGATTTCATCTTATTCACGGGCGCAAGCTACTTCTTCCCAATACTTGGAATGCTCGCATTCCTTTTTCTTTTCCGCGAAAAATGGCTCCTGGTAATTTCAATAACCTCTGCAATTGCGGCAACAATAAAAGCGACATTTGCAGGAGCCAGGCTAATCTCTCTTTACTTCAAGGAAAATTAGTTAACTGATTATGGAAGTGATATCCAATCCGGACTCAATCAGTTTGCCAACAAACTCGTCGCTTGGAATTTGCGTGCCTTTCCCACCAACTAAAGATTTTGAATTGATTTCCGAAAGCACAGTTTTCGACTTTTCATTACTCACTTTTGAATAAGCATACCTCTCCTCGCCTCTATCTGTTTTTATTGCAAGCCATCGTTCCCCTTTGGAAGTGTCTGCCCTTTTTTCGGGCCGGTGCCCCGGGAAATTTACCTTTCCCCCTCGCACAATTTTCCCAATAACTCTTTTTGCAATTCCATCCTGGAAAGAAACAAGATACGTATTGCCATTCGCCATTACTGCCCTTTCCCCGTTCAATCTCTTTGCTGCTTCTACTTTTTTCACATTCCCACCAATTAAATTAGCCATTATTTGTTTATATTCCTTGTGGTGTTAAATGGAAAAGCAACTAATGCCTTACAACAATCTTATCTCCAATAGTGACGATATTGTCTATTGGAATCTGGAACTTCTGCCCGAACGGGGACTGAATGACTAAAAGCGCCCTCCTCCTGTCAACCCCGATAATTTTTCCAATATAAGAGCCAATCTCGCTAAGAACTTCCTTGTTCTCCAGCTTAAGCCTTGCTGCCACACCCATCTTTATGCCCCTCATTATATTGATGGATATATACGCTATGACCACTGCCGAAATTATCACCAGCACGAAATCAGAGAAGCTCGTATAAGGAGGGCGCAAGTTGAGCACCCAGTCACTTCCAACAGAAAAGATAAGCCATAGCAAAATTGCGCTTATCGCATAAAGCCCCATCCTTGGTATTTCGAATTTCTTCTTCTCATTCACCAAGTCGATGAACTTTCCTCCAATAAGCAAAAGTATCGCTAGTGGCATGAGCACAAGAAGGCTCTGTATCACAAATGCAGCAACCTTAACTGCCGGAAGCTCCATTTCCAGCGCCGCAGCATATGCCTGGTATCCCATCCATATGGAAATCATGAACAGCGGAATTGAAGTGATGTATACAATCATGCTTATCTTTTCGACATTGAACTCAAAGCTTGCCGCAAGCCGGGCCAAACTGTCCTCCCATCCTATTCCTTTCATGATTAGGTAAAGCCCCACAATAATGCCTACCGGCTGCCACCCCATATCAAGGTAACTGCTCAATGAAAGCATAAGTATCAGGAGCGCCGGAACCACGAAAACGAGCCTTGCGTAATAAGGGTCCTTTAGCTTTTCAAGGAGCACGAAATATGTTTTCTCAAGCTCCTTTGCCTGCTTCATGACAACCACTTTCACCGAATCAATTTTCAGTCGGCTCCTGATTATTGGAAGCATCTCCTCGTCGCTTGCGCCGTCTGAAACAAATACGCAAGATTCTGCGGGGAATTCCGCCAGCACCCGGTCAAGCTGCTCACTAATCTCCTTGTCCGCAGCAAAACCCAATTTTCTGTCTCCGGTAAGTGTAGCAATTTCCACCTTGTAATGCTCGCTCAGCTCGTCATATTTTTTGATTGACTCAAACATGGTATTGGAATCCGGCTCCTCAGGGTCT
>CAYTXD010000029.1:0-9291 GCA_964441305.1 Microcaldota archaeon | reverse complement strand
TCAATCATTTCACATGCTTCCTCGCTTCCGTATTCCACCGCAAAATCAAAGTAGCAGTCCCCATCCGCGCATTCAGTATAATCCTCCTTCTCGAATGCCATGCACCTCGCATGGGCAACAGGGTCGGATATATGCGAGCATGCGGGAGTGACGAACTTAATGCATGCCCTTCTTTTCTCATTATCTACAATCATGTCGCAAAGATCCATTGAGCCCTCCTCCTTTGCATGATATTCATAACACGTGTCTTTTTTCTCAGAATCGAAAAGCTTTCTGCATATTGAAACACTATCCTGCATGAAACTGAAGTAGCACTCATCCTTTGTGTCTATTGAGTAAATATTCCCGCAAACGCTGCTATTGCGCTCGCTTGTTGCAAGGTTTTTGAAGCACTCGTCCCTCTCCAGTATGCTTCCTTCCGAGCAGGGCTCTTCATCGTCATCCTCCGCAGTTTCGTTTTGAGGGGGCTCCGCAATCTGTTCACCCTCCTCTCCTTCCCCAGTTTCATTATCTCCAGTGGGCGGCCCGGGAGGCCTCAGAGGGCACCCTGCCATAAAAGAAGAAGCGAATACCGCAATTATCAACACAATAGCCAAATATTTTTTCATTCATTTCACCCTCAGCCCATCATCCTTTATTACGACCTCATGCAGGCCGCTGTCATGATTTGTAAGCCTCATTTTAACGATTTCCATTGACCTCTTTCTTTTCTTTCCTTTAAATTCATATGCAAGCCGGATAATCCCATCGCAGACATACTCCGACACCCTGTCCCTGCTCATAAACTCCTCCGAACGGGGGAGCTCCGAGATTACCAGTGAGGTAACGCCCATGCTTTTTATCTTTCCGATTATGCCCATTATCGCGCCCCTGGAAACAACCTCCCCTGAAGGAATAATCGTTTTGTCCGGCTTTATGCCTATTGCCTGCAGCATTTCCACTCCCGCAAGCACGCTTGCGAATAATCCCAGCACTGTAATGGAGTCGATTACAACCCTCTCATACCCTTCTTCCCTTATCGCATCCTCTATTCCCTTTATCACCTTGCCAACAGGCGAATCCGACATCCTGAAATTCATGAACTTAATCATGCCCTTCCTTTCAAGCTCGTCGGCATCCCACCCGAATTCAGATGCCTGCTTCACCAAATCAAGCCGATTTTCCTCAAAGCTCACGTAAAGGCCCTTCTGCCCGTATCTGGCCCCCCTCAAAATGAATTCAAGGCCGGTGATGGTTTTTCCGGTTCCAGCGCTGCCGGTAATCAGCGTGCTCGAGCCTGTGGGGACCCCCCCCTCAATAAGTCCATCAAGCCCGCTTATGTGGGTTTTAGTCCTCTCGACGGCGTTCTTCATGGTTCTCACACTCGGTTAGAATATTTAAACTTAACTAAACAAATACCTTTATGGCGGAAAACTCGGGAAAGGGGATTCTTATTGTATGCGATGGGCTCGGGGATTTGAGGGAAAAAGGAAAAACCCCCCTGCAGGCGGCAAAAACCCCGAACATGGACAGGCTTGCAGAACATGGCGCTTGCGGGCTAATGCACACAATAGGGAGGGGCATAATACCAGGAAGCGACACCGCGCACCTCCAGCTTTTCGGCTATTCCACCGAGAAATATTATACCGGAAGAGGCACATTTGAAGCGCTGGGCGTTGGAATCGAGCTTGAGGAAGGGGATGTTGCATTCAGGTGCAATTTTGCGACTGTTGATGAAAAGATGAAAATACTTGACAGGAGGGCGGGCAGGATTTCCACATCATTTGCCAAAAAGCTTGAGCAGGATTTCCAGAATATTGAAATTGACGGAGCAAAAGTAATTTTCAAGGCATCTGTGGAGCACAGGGGCGCGCTTGTGCTTAGGGGAAAAGGCCTCAGCCACAAGGTTGGGGACACCGACCCGCACAGCTTAACCCGTCTTCTTGTTTCCAAGCCGCTTGAGGGCACTCCCGAAGCAAAAAAAACAGCAAAAATACTCAACGAATTTACAAAGCTCTCACATGAGAAGCTAAATTCAAATCCCTTGAACGAAGGCAGGGAGCTCCCCGCAAACATACTCCTTTCCCGCGGGCCTGGCATATTCTCAAAAGCACCCCCAATGGAAGAAAAATTCGGGATAAGGAGTGCCTGCGTAGCAGGCGGCGCACTTTACAAGGGAGTCGCAAAATTTGTCGGCATGGATATTCTCAAAGTAAAGGGCGCAACAGGGGCAAAAGACACTGATTTGAACTCAAAGGCGGATGCAGTGGTTTCAGCACTAAACGAGTATGATTTTGTTTTCTTGCACATCAAAGCTACGGACTCATTCTCACATGACGGCGATTTTGGGGGAAAGAAGAAATTCATTGAGAAAATTGATTCCGAAGTGCTTCCAAAGCTTATGGAAACAGGCGCTAACATAATGATTACAGGCGACCACACAACCCCTTGCAGGATTGGCGACCACTCCAGCCACCCAACCCCGTTCCTAATGAATGGGGAATTGGTGCGCCATGATGACATAAAGAAATTTGATGAATTTTCATGCGCAAATGGCTCTCTCGGCCACCTTTTCGGAAAGGATGTAATGAACATGATGGTCTCGCTTATGGGAAAGGCACATATTTACGGCGCATGACTTCTTTTGGGCAGTACATTATCCGGCTGAATGAGAGAGCTATTTGCCAGGTTCCTAATCCCCAAAACCAACCGACACTGCTCAAATTGCCAAACCGCTCCCCTGCCCCGCCAAGCTCACGCTACCTGCTTATCAAAACAAAAAGAAAAAGGGAAAAGAAAAAAAGGTGCTCAGATTACATCAGCAACAAGGTTTGCCTCAGCAGTCCTGTAGCTTGTCCCGCCGATAACATCCTGGTCATATCTGTAGTATACAACAAGGTTTCCCTGGAACTGCGAGCCTGCTGTGTATCTTCCCGCTGCGGTTGTCGTGGTCGAACCAGTAATACCTGTTCCATCAGATACGCAAGAAAACTGAGTTCCAGCTCCTCCATCTACTGCGATTGTTTCGAAAGTCACCCTGTCTCCAGGCGCAAGCCTGTAATCCACATCTGCAGTAAGGTCTCCCGGAGTTCCGCTGCCATAGCACTGTACTCCGAAAATCTTTATTGGCTTTTTCTGACCATTGGTGAAGTAACCATTGAGTGTTCCATCAGTTGATACTACCGGGTCTGCCGGCTGGTTGCATGCAAAGCCTGCTTCCCCGAATATACACTGGGAGCTTGCCCCGAACGGGTTGATTAATATCAATACTGCAATCACGATGACTATAACGAGCAAAGCCCATCCATACGTCATCAGGTATTCCATCGCCGCCTGTCCTTTCCTAAACAAAAAACCACCTCATTTGGTCAATATTATTGGTGTTGTGTTCACCTGAGAAATATTTAAATGTTTCTGTTATTTCTTCCGATTTTCCCCCTTCATTTCCCTTAAGCAGGCAGGTACATCTCCAGAAACCAGCCGATTATGAAGAAAATGACGAGTGTGATTGCCAGCATTATGGGCATGTACTTTATCCCCTCCTTCTTTGAGCCTGCCTGTATCACTCCAACAATCAACGCCGCGAATATGCCCGTGAGGCACATTGTGAACAGGCTGAAAATAAAGAAATCCCCGCTGGTAATCCCCGGTGGCGAAGGAAGCACAAAGTTAAACCCTCCCGAAGGAAGGCTCTCGGCAGATGGAAGCCTGCTGAAAACGTCCTCCAGCTTGTAGAGAAGCCGGTTTGCAACAGAGAACATGAAAGGTGTGCCCGCACCTGCAGCAATAAATATGAACATAACGTACATAAGAAGAGAAGCTGAAATCTCCTTGTTGATAAGCTGCATTTCCCTTGAGTCTTCAGCAGTCCTTTCCAGTATTTCCGCCATCTCCCCTCCTGACGCAAGCCCCTGCTTGATAAGTGCAACCGCCCTCCTAACAGACCTTGAATTGAATCTTACTGCAAGCCTATCCAGTGCATGGTTGAACGGCTCTCCTCCAAAGGCCCTTTTTGCAACAAGCTCAACCTCTTTTGAGAAAATCCCGAACTCCGGCTTTGCCGCATGCCACATCGCCTGGTCTATCGACATCCCTGCCCTTACATTGGCAGCAGCAAGGGTCAAAAAGTCAGGAAGAACTTCATCAACATGCTTGCTTCGCGCGTCAGCCCTTAGAACAAGCACAACATATGCCATTACTACAATTATAGTTGAAACAACAACCAAATTAACAAGGAACATGGAAACGAGTATGAGCACCGCGGATATTGCCGGCTGGGCTATAAAGAATTCAACCGAAACAATCGACCTTATAATCCCCCCGAAAAAAAGGTAAATATCCTTGAACTGGGCAATTTCCATTAGCGTGACAAGAAGGGAAACGAGTATGCACGAAACCGCAACAAACCCCGCAAATGCCTCTGGCATCACGTCCACTCCGGACATGTCCAGAAACCTTCCAAGTGACTTCATTCTCTCCCTTGAAAGGAGCCTTCCGATTGCTTCGTAGAATGTTTCTATTGCCATAACATTACCCTATGTCGAACTTCGGCCTTGAAGTTTCAATCATTGTAAGGAACATCAGCTGTATCAGCGCGATGAGAACAAATGCGCCGACCAGTGCAAGCGGGCCGAAAGACTTTGCAGCATCTCCCCCTACAAACGAAATCAATATAATTGCAAAAGCGATTCCCAACGATGGAAGTATTACTCCGAATATAAGGAAAAACATGACCAATGGATTCAGCTTCTGCCCGTATGCCTTGAGCGCGATAACCTGCTCCCTCGAAATCTGGTCCAGTACAACTTCAAGCGCCTTTCCGACATCCGAACCCGACCTCAATGAATTTATTAACTGCATTATCACTCTGTTGAATGCCTTTGAGGGGTTATCAGATGCGACTTCCTGCATTGCAATATCTGCGGGAACACCGAGCGTAATCTTCTCCACAATTTTGTTGAACTCCTTGCTTACCTCCCCATAGTCCCTTGTAATCCCAAGCATCGAATCAAACATGGGGACTCCGGCCTTAAGCTCAATAAGCATCTGTCTTCCGGCGAAGACAAGCTCCTTGTCCATTTCCCTCTCCCTTTTCCTCATTTTCACATCCGGGAGAAGCATTGAGTAAAAGAACATTACAATGTATGCAATCGGGAAAAGAGGAACCAATATCCAAAGAAACTCGCTTTTGCTGGTGTACATGATGACCCCTGCAAGAAGAATTATCGCAAGGGTGAGAGTGAAGGCACTTTGAAGGGACATTGCGATAAACTCGTTGGCCCTGTAATCCATGTTCGCCCTTTTCAGCTTTCCCTTAAGCTCTGGAAAATGAGTGGCAATTGAACTAAGCAGGTTTTTCCAGCCCCCCACCTTCCTCTCATATCTCTTCCTTCTTATCGGCTGGGAGATGAACGGCTGGCTTGCGGTTTCTACCTTTTCCCCTCTTGTTTCTACCTTTTTTTCTTTCGCCATTCAATCACTTCTTTTTCTTTTTTGACTTTGAACCTTTTGGCCTGCCCCCCTTCTTCTTCCCTTTCTTCGGGATGGGAGGCGGCTTCGGCACCTTTATCCCGAGCGACTCTTCCGCGCTTTTCTCTTTTTTTGCGGTCTGCGGCTCCCCCCCAACTGGAGAGGGTTCGGGAGATTCCGGTTCTCCCGTTTCAGGAGATGGCTCAGCGGGCTCCGGTTCTCCCGCTTCAGGGGAGGTTGCCGGGGGCTCTGGCGGTTCCTCGGGAGGCGCTTCAGGCGGTGCGGGGGCTTCCTGTGGCTTTTCCTGCCCAGCTTCTGCCTGCATTTCTGCCTGGCGTGCTTCAGGTTGGGGGGCTTCTGCTTCCTGCGTTTCCCCCTGCTCCTTCTCTTGAGGCTGCGCTTCTCCAACTTCGGGAGGCGCTTCCTCCTCTACAACCTCCTGGGCCTGCTCTGCCACCTCCTCTGTTTCAGGCGCTGGAACAGCTTCTTTAGATGCCGCCCTTCCCTGCCCCAAATTCCTGTCATACCAAGCTGCAGCAATTATCTTCTCCACCTTTTCAACTTCGCCTACTGCCTCCTCATACTTCATGGACATGAACTCCTTTGCCTGGTATTCCACAACCATTTCCGGGGAAAGCTTGACATCCCCCCATTTGGGCGTTTCCGCCTTTTTCGCATTCCTCTCCAGGTTTCGGGTCTGACTTACAAGTTCCTTGAACCCCGGTAAATTGTCCTCTTCAGCCATAAGCTAACCTTTCCAATCCTCATTCTTTTTGGCCATTTTCGTTACCTTTTCCGGATTGATGTAGTATTCCGAAACAATACTGCCCACCGTGTTTACTTCTTTGTATTTCTTCTTCACCATCCAGTCAATTACTTTCGCCTTCTCTTCAACATCATTGTCTATCTCCTTCTGGCTCATTCCGGCATAAAGCGAAAGCGTGTCATTAAGTGCACTCATCTTCCCAACTTTTTGCATGTCGTCGGATTTAAGGTCCCACCTGTGAAGCACGTTGATATCTCCTCCTCTCTGCATTTCCGCAAACTCAAGTGTCCTTCTTATTCCCAGCTTTCTGTGCCTGAACTGAACCACAATTCCCGAAAGCGCATCCAGAACTGTTTTGGGCATGTTGATTGGCGGGTTAATCAATCTTGAGATTGTTTCCGATGCATTGTCTGCGTGGATTGTAGCATAAACCGAATGGCCCGTATGCATTGCCTCAAAGAGGATTTCCGCCTCCCTCTGCCTTCTCACCTCTCCTACAATAATCCTGTCCGGCCTCTGCCTAAGGGCATTGACCAAAAGGTCCAGCATGGTCACTTCACCCTTTCCCTCCACATTCGGCTCCCTGGTAGTCATAGGAACCCACTGAAGGAAGTTCGGAAGCGTAAGCTCCCTTGTATCTTCAATAGAAATAATTCTCTGGTTCGCAGGTATAAGGCATGATATTGCATTAAGGAACGACGTCTTACCACTTCCAGTTCCGCCGGAAACAAGAAGCGATAGCTCATTCTGTATGCAAAGCCATATCAGCGCGCTTACTTCTGATGATATGCAGTTTAGCTCAACAAGCCACGGAATAGTCCACGGATTTCTTGAGAATTTCCTGATTGTGATAGTGTTCCCGACATTGGAAATCGGGAACAGGGTTGCATTTACCCTATCACCGGTAGTCAAGTGCGCGTCCATAAGAGGGTTCAGCACGTTAATCTGCCTTCCCACTTTCCTTCCAATCATTGCCGCGTAATCGTAAATCGCATCCTCATTCCTGATTCTTATATTTGTCTTGCACCACCCGTATTTCTTGTGGAAAACCCAAACCGGCTCATCCGAGCCGTTGATAACTATCTCTTCCAAATTTTCATCGTGCATCGGCGCCTCAAGCTCCCCAAGGCCGAGCGTATTCTGAATCAGATAGGATGCAAGAACTTTTTTTGTTTCATCAGTTAACGTTGGGAAGTGCTTTGAGAGCACCTGCATTGCCCTTTGCTGGAACTTCCTCTTTACCTCCCCTGCCTTTTTTGGGTCAATCATCTCTGTAATGTCAAGCTTTACTGTGGTTATAAGCTCCCCTTTCAGCGTGTTGAGGACTATTTTAGTTCCCTCCCCAAGCCCGGGAATAAGGACTTCGTAATTGGGAACAAAATCCTCTCTCCTGACAATTTTTACATTAACCGGAATCTTCTCACTTTCAAAAAAGTATGAGTCAAGAACTTTTTCATTTCCGCCTTTTTTCTCATCGGAAGCCCTCATTTCCGCAATCTTTTTCTTCGCCTTTTCAACGGCCTCCTTTTTCTCCTCTTTCTCCTCCTTTGCCAAGATACCACCTATCGCGAAAGGACTATTCCCCTTGTTTATATATGACTCCTTTAATATACGACATTTAAATGCCTTTCCCAAATCAAGAGGAATGCACTTCAGGTATTGCCATGGCTTACATCTTCCTGTTGGCGTCTATTTCCTTCTCCTGGAGAACTTTCTTTCTATCCTAACTTTCATTTCCACATATCCTCTATCAGGCTCTTCAGCTCCTTTCTCTTTTTCTCAAACTCCTCTTTTTCTTCTTTCGCAAGCTCAATTTTCTTTTCGACTTTCTCGTACTTCTTCTCGAACTCCTTTTCATCCTTTTTGCTTCCCCATCCTGCGGGCTCCGCCTGGAGCTCAATCACTTCCGCCTCCTTCTTTATCGCTTTGAGCTCCCTAACCAATCTCTCCTCCTCCTCTGTTAACTGCCTTATAAGCGTGATTATCTTTTCAACCTCCTTTTTCTGGCCCAGCGCGTACTCAAGCTTTTCCAGTATCCCCCCCATCTCCTTCATCTGGGTTTCGACATTCCCCCTCACCCTGTCAATCTCCTCCCCTATTTTCTTGTTGCTCTTGTCGACCTCAATAACCGTTTCAACATATTTGTTTCTAACTTCATTCAGCTTTTCCGCGCTCTTCTCCATTCTGCTTTCCGCCCTATCCTCTATTTTCTCAAGCGCGCTGTAATTCTCAAGCTGCCTTTCAATAAGTTTAAGTGCAGTGTTCGCGCTGTCTATCGCCCTGTTCCGTTCCTCTTCGGTTTCCTTTTCAAGCTCGTTCAGGCTTTCCGCGTCCTCCTTTATTTTTGACATGAGCTCCTTTTTGCTCTCAACTTCCTCCAGCATCTTCTCAAGGCCTGCGATGTCGCTTTCAAACTCCCCCTGTATCTTTGGTATTTCCTCCTCAACATCCTTCTCGAGCTCCTGCTTCAATTCCTGTATCTCTCTTATTTTCTCGCGTGTTTTGCTCACAACCTCCTCCATACCTTCGAATCTCTTTATCTCCCTTTCTTTCTCCTTCATCTTCTTTTCCAGCTCTGCGTATTCCCCCTGCAATTCTCCTATCTCTCCCTCAACGGCACTCATCTTTTTGGCAAGCTGGTCGCTTCTATCTTCCGCCGCCTTTATCACCGCAACATCTGTTTCCTTGTTTATCTTTTTCACTTCATCCTTCTGCCTCTTTGACTCCTCAACAAGGGACTTCACGTTTTCCCTGAGAAGCCCTGCCTCGGATTTTATCTCCCCAAGCTCCTCCCTGAATTTTCCCCATTCCTCCTCCTGCTTCTCAAACTCCTCATTCATCCTGTTGAATTCTCCAACAGATTCCTCTATCTCCTCGTGCTTCTGCTTGATTCCCGAAAGCTCCTCCCTTGCTTCCTTTCTGTGTTCCTTCAGCTCCTTCATTTTGCCTGTAAGCCCTTCGTAAATATTCTCAATTTCCTTCAGTTTTTCCAGCCCCTCCCGCTCATCCTTGATGCTTTCTAGCAATTTTTTGTAATTCTTTTTGAGGCTGGTTGTCTTGTCCCGCACCTTCCATTC
>CAYTXD010000028.1:0-9348 GCA_964441305.1 Microcaldota archaeon | reverse complement strand
GTGAGATTTGCTCCGAGACGCAGTCGCCCGCAACGCAATGGGCCAGGATGCAGTCCTCGCTTCCCGAGCATCCTTCAACCTCCCCGTCAAGAAGTTCGTGCTCGCAGGAGTATCCGGTGGCCGGGCCGCAGGAGTCAAGTGTGCACGGGTTTCCATCATCGCACGATGAAGGGCACTGCAGCTGCGGTTCGGGGGAAAGGTCCTCCTCTGTAGTGTCATTCAAATCCGAGGGCTCGGCCCAGTCATCAACAAAGGTTGCATTTCCATCTCCATCTTCTTCCGGCCCTCCGCCGGGGCAGCCAAGCATAAGCAAGGCCGAACACAAAACAAACGCCAAAAACTTCTTCATACTTCCACCCCATTACTGCTTGAACTCAAGCCTGTCCATTCTCATGTAATCCCTAAGTACTTTCGGGACGTCAATCCCGTTTTCATCCTGGTAATTCTCAAGTATCGCAATCATTGTCCTGCCAACTGCAAGCCCGCTCCCGTTAAGCGTGTGGACAAATTCGGGCTTTCCGTCCCTCCAAAAGCGTATGTTCGCCCTTCTTGCTTGGAAATCGGTGCAGTTTGAGCAGGAAGATATCTCCCTGTACTTATCTTGCGATGGTACCCAGACCTCAATATCATATGTTTTTGCGCTCGCGAACCCCATGTCCCCGGTGCAGAGCACCCTGGTTATGTACGGAATTTCCAATTTTTGCAGTATATATTCCGCATCTTTTACAAGCTTTTCAAGCTCATCATACGAGGTTTCAGGAGTGGTGAGCTTCACAAGCTCAACCTTGTCAAACTGGTGCTGGCGCATTATTCCCTTAATATCCTTGCCGTATGCCCCCGCCTCGCTCCTGAAACACGGAGTATATGCAGTGTAATGCCTGGGGAGGGAAACCTCGTCAAGAATTTCCTCTGCGTGCATGTTTGTTAGTGGCACTTCAGCAGTGGGAATAAGATAAAGCTCGTCCCTTTCGCACTTGTACAAGTCCTCCTCAAACTTTGGAAGCTGGCCCGTTCCTGTCATTGTCTTTTTGTTCACCATGTAGGGCACAAAGAACTCCTTGTACCCCCTCCCTGTATTTATGTCCAGCATGTAGCTTATTAGCGCACGCTCAAGTTTCGCGGCAAAGCTTTTGAGAACCGCAAACCTGTGGCCCGCAAGCTTGGCGCCCCTCTCAAAATCAATCAAGCCAAGCTCATAATGCGGCTTGACATCCCTTGAATTTTTCCTTGGCTCGCCCCATTCCCGGATTACTATATTGTCCTCCTCGCTTTCGCCAACCGGAACGCTTTCGTGGGGGATGTTCGGGAGAGTGAGGAGGATTTCATCCATTTTCTCCTCAAGTCCCTTTTTCTCATCATCAATTTTGCCTATTTTGCTGCTTAGTTTTTTTGTCTTTTCAATGATGTCCGATGCATCCTCCTTTTTCTTTTTCTTCCCCGAAATTTCAAGTGCGAGCTTGTTCCTCTCTGCCCTGAGCTCGTCATCCTCCTGTTTCACTTCCCTCCATTCCTTGTCCAATTTAAGCAGCTTGTCAAATTCTTTTTTCTCAACCCCTCTTTTCTTAAGCCCTTCAAGAAAAGGCTCCGGGTTTTCCCTGATTTCCCTGATATCAAGCATCCTGTTCCAACTCCTTTCCGTTCATTTTCAATTCCGCCTTCCCACGAAGCAGCATTACTCCAGCCCCTTCAGCTTTTCAACAAGCTGGTTGCCAATCCTTTCCTGGGTTTCCAGAGTGCTTCCAGCAATATGTGGTGTGAAGCTCACATTGTCAAGCTCAAGAAGCTTTCCGGAATACGGCTCCTTAGGATAGACGTCAAGAGCTGCTGCCTCAACTTTTCCGCTATTGCAAGCATCATACAAAGAGTCTTCATCGATTATTCCGCCCCTGGCAGTGTTCACAATGTATGCGCCGTCCTTCATTTTGGAAATCAGCTCATTGTTCACCATCCCCTTTGTTTCCTCTGTCATTGGCACATGGAACGAGAATATATCTGCTTCCTTCAGAAGGGTTTCCATGTCAACAAGCCGCGCATTGCCGTCGCTTTCCTTGACAAACGGGTCGGTTGCCAAAACGTCCATTCCAAGCAATTTGCATTTTTTTGCAACCACTCTTGCAATCTGCCCGTAGCCCACGAGCCCGAGTGTCTTTCCTTCCATGTCCCTGCCCATGAGGTGCTTTTTTGCCCACTCCTTCTGCTTCATCGTCCAGTGCGCGCGGGAGATGTGCCTGAGCATCGAGATTATCAGGCCGATAGTGATCTCTGCAACAGACACTGCAGATGCGCCGGGAGTGTTGATAACCTTCACTCCCCTTTCCTTGCATGCGGCGCAGTCAATATTGTCAATGCCTATGCCTGCGCGAGCAACCGCCTTAAGATTGGGTGCGGATTCCAGCATTTCCTTTGTGACTTTTGTTGCGCTTCGGACAACGAGCACTTCTGCATCCTTGAGCTCCTCGTTTAAGTTTTCGGGCTTGTAAACAACTTCGCCCAATTCCTTGAGCCGGTCAAGCACCACTTCCTTCAAATTGTCGGAAACTACAATTTTCATCCATACCACCATTTATTTGCCAAGAATTTCCTTCATGTATTTTATGCATGTGCCAATCTCATCCAATGTGAAATTTCCGAGATGGGCAATCCTGAGCACGTGTCCTTTCAGCTTGTTCTGCCCGCCCCCTATGTGGAAATCATGCTTTTCCTGCAGCTGCTTTTTCAGGTCGGGGCACGACTCGCACCTGAATGCAGTGATCGTGTTTGAGTGGAACCCCTCTTCAGAAAAGAGCTCAAGCCCTAGCTCGTTAACCACCTTGTCGCGCGTGTATGCTGCGGCATCCGCATGCCTCCTTATGTTTTCCTCAAAGCCCGCCTGCTTCACTTTGTCAATTGCAACGCGAAGCCCATAAAGGGTTGCAACTGCAGGGGTGTAAGGGGTGTTGTTTTTTGCCATGAATTTCTTCTGCTTCTTCAGGTCGCAGTAGTAATTGGGGCAGTCAATTTCTTCGTACCTCTTTACCCCCTCCTCACTCATTGCAACAAACGCAAGCCCCGGAGGCGCGCCAATAGCCTTTTGGCTTCCTGATGCGACAAAATCTATCCCATCATTTTTCAGGCTGAGAGGCATTGCGCAGAATGCAGACACTGCATCTACCACTGTAACCATGCCTTTGCTTTTTGCATATTTGCATATTTCGGAAATTTTGTTTGCAACGCCCGTGCTTGTCTCGGAATATGCCATGCACAGGACATTTGCATTTGATTCGTCAATGTGCTCTTTTGCCCTCTCAAGGTTGATTCCCTTGCCCCACTCTACCTCCTTCTCAATTACATTGTCGCAGTAAATTCTTGCGTTTTCAACCATCCTTCTTGAAAAGTCGCCGTTGTTGAGCCCAAGTACTGTGTCATCTTTCTTAATTGAGTTTGCAAGTATGCACTCAATTCCCAAAGTTCCGGAACCGGTAAGCGTGTATGTTTCCTGCGCATCAAACATTTCATTCAGGTCAGAAATTATGCCGGAATAAAGCTCTGCAAACTCCTTGCTCCTGTGGGAAATCATCTGCTTTGCCTGCGCATTCATAATATCCTCAGTGAGTTTCACTGGTCCCGGTATCAGCATCATTTTTCCACCACCCCATTAATTTCTGGAGTAAATTCCATTGCTTATATTTAAGTGCTTTTTGCTTGGAAAATTAATTTTGCCCGCGCGAATAAGTTTGCTATGTCCATTGGCGCGTCGGGTATTGAAATAAGCTCGTAGGCGTGGAGTGGGGGTGCCTCTTGCTAAGCAGTCCGAAAGGGCCCTTCCTGATTACCAAATGGTCTTTCATTCATCTCCCCCTGAAAAACACAAAATACACCGAACCCCCGATTACGAATATCGGTATTGAGCACCTTGCCTCGTATTCTCCTGTTTTTATGAAATTGTGTGGGAGCAGTAAGATATTCTAGGATTTCTGTTCTTTCTCTAACAAACTACAAATCCTAATTTACTTCGTATACCTAAGCAGCTCGCTCCTCGCCCTTTCAACCTGTGAGCGCGCCACATCCTGCTTTTTCCTGAAATTTGGAAGGATTGAGTTTGAGAAGCGGATTGGTATAAGCTGCTCGTAGATTTCGCTCATTGCATCAAAGTAGTACTGTGCGTTGTCAATTTTGTTGTTTTTAAGGGACTCCAGCATTTCGCGCCTAAGCTCGCCGATTGTATCGCAAAGGCCGGAAAGGTATGATTCAAATGGCACTCCAAGCTCGTCATAAGTTGGCACTTTCTCGCGGTCGATTATTGCAAATAGGACCTTTCCCTCCACAACTTCCTGGTAGCTTTGGTAAAGAAGGCGCTCAAGCTCGTCGCTTCTTTCCTGAAGCTTTTTCATCAGCCCCTCCGCCTTGTTCAGTTCCTCTTTTGCCCTGTCCACTTCCCCTGCATGCATCAGCTTTATTCCGTTTGAAACGTGTCTAATCAATATTCTCGTTTCCGGAAGGAGGGCATCCTGCTCCTTTTCCCTTTTCTCAAGCTGCTTAATCATTTCGTCTATTTTTAGTTCATATTCCATGTATTGGTTTTGCAGGCAAATGTTTTAAACTCAACCGGGCGGATAGATAGAAAAGGTCATTCAAATGGATATTTTCCTGGCAAAACTCGCACTTTCATTCGTAACTGCGAGCATATGGATTACCCTTTCAACAGTAATTGCCGAAAAAAGCGGAAGCAAGATTGGCGGGCTGGTTGCCGGGCTTCCCTCCACAGTTGCGGTAGCTCTTTTTTTCATTGGCTGGGTGCAGACCCCTGCAGAAGCGGCGGAGGCGGCAAAAGTTCTCCCTGCAATGATGGCGGTGTACCTTTCTTTTGTTACTGCATACATTTTCATTTTGCGAAGGGGGTTTGCCCCTGCAATCACTGGCTCGCTTGCTGTCTGGGCAGTTACTGCGTATGTGCTTTTTATCTCTGGCCCGAGGAATTTGCTTGCGGATGTTGTGGGATTTTTCATATTGCTCGCAGTGTGCTACTGGATTTATGAAAAGAAATTGAAAATCTCCTCGCAATACAAAAAGGAAATCGAATACACTCTTCCCAAGCTCGCATTCCGAGTGCTCCTTTCAGGAAGCATTGCAGCATTTGCAGTTTACATGGCGCGCGCAGGAGGGCCGGTTCTTGGGGGAATATTCACTGCATTTCCTGCAGCAACAATTTCTGCAATGTATATAACTTATTCCGAGCATGGGAAGATATTTTCCGCAGCAATAGTGAAAACAATGGCAGTCAGCAGCATAACTATAGTCGTATATGCCGTTTCCGCAATGCTTGCATATCCTGCTCTTGGCCTTGTGTTGGGCACGCTAGTTTCGCTTGTTTCCTCCCTTGTCTCAGCATATTTGGTTTATGGGATTGCGGTCAGGAAAATGAAATGAAATGCGCAACATATTAATACCTTGCAGAAAAAACCAGTTTGGTGGTAACATGGCATTCGTGGTTCTTTCACTCGGCGGCTCAATGGTTAATCCAGGAGTTCCCGACGTGGAGTATTTGAACAAGCTTGCCGCGCTTCTTCAGAGAAGCAGGCACAAGTTCGGAATAGTAGTCGGGGGCGGCTCCCCCGCAAGGCAGTATGCGGAAGCAGTAAGAAAAATAGGCGGCAGCGAATTCCAGGCTGACGAGGCGGCGATAATGTCCACAAAGCAGAATGCAAAACTGGTAATCTCGGCTCTTGGAAGCATGGCATACCAGAAGGTTGCGGATGATTTTGACGAGGCGAAGCTCGCCTCCGCAGGAAACAAAATTGTTGTTATGGGTGGAACAATTCCCGAAATTACCACCGATACTGATTCGGTATTGCTTGCCGAATGCCTCGGGGCGGTACGGGTTGTTAATATTTCAAATGTTGATGCCGTTTACACGGAAGACCCGAGGAAAAGCACCCATGCAAAGAAATTTGCAAAAATGACTTTCGGCCAGCTTCTTGATTTGGCGGAAAAGTCGGACACGCGAAAGGCGGGCACCCATTTTATTTTTGACCTGTTCGCTTGCAAGCTTATCGCAAGAAGCGAGATGGAAACCCATTTTGTGGCTGGAAAAAATATGAAGGATGTTGGCGCCGCAATAGAGGGGAAAAAGCATTCAGGAACTGTAGTGAAATAGAGGGTAGAGCCGAGAGGGGTATCACCTATGGAAGATGATTTGCAGAAGGGAATTTGGGGCCGCTTGAGCTATTTTCCACGGTTCAATCTATCTTGATATTCTTTCCTTTCTTGTCCTTTCCCTCTTTCGCCTTTTCCTTTCTCTCGATGTCGACTTCAAGAACCCCGTTCTTGTATCTTGCCTTTGCTGTTTCGGGCAGAATTTCCACAGGCATTTCAAGCTCCTTGTGGTACCTCCTGTTCGGGTTGTTAACTTCAATAGTCAGCGAATCCCCGGTTCCGGTCAAATCTATTTCGCTTTTTTCCACTCCTGGCAACTCGGCAATTACAGTTACTATCTCCTCCTTTGTGATTACGTCAACAAGTGGCTCCCTTCCGGTCTGGCTTTCCATTTTCTTTTCCCCGCCAGGCCGCTTTCCACTGGGAATTCCCATTGAGCCGGGCTTGACATTCCCGAATTCCCTTATTATCGGCTTGCCGTCAGGCCCAACTCTCATTGAAAATCCGTAAACATTTGTTCTCGGGTCGCGGGAGAGCTTCTCCAGCTCATCCTCGTCCATGGATGTGAACGAGCTTCTCATCATCTTCTCCATATCCTCGCGCATCCTTTCAAAAAGGTCCTCAAAATCGTCGCTGAAAAAGCCAAACCCCCTTCCCTTCTTTTTGTTTTCTGACATTTTGAATCACCCATATTGGAGTATGGATATGTGATATAAAAATATTTCTCCATTGCGCCACTAATTAGCGCCAATGGGATTCACGCATAGCAATTTTTCCCTGCGGCACTACATTATCTTAATAAGCTCATTCAGCAGGTAGATGTTCACAACCGGCTTCCCGATGTTTTCATAATCCTCCGCAATTCTCGGGCAGGCAGTGTTTATATATGCGTCAAAAATGTTGAAATTCTGGAGCGCTTCGGGCATAATCTGGTTTGTGACAAGAATTGACGCCTCCCTGTTCTTCCCCTCAATCTGCTTTTTCGCCTTTTTCGCAAGCTTGAGGTTGGCCTGCCCTATTTTTGTGCTTACAAGAATGCCGAATTTCCTGCCCGCAGCCGCCTTTATCATGTTTCCCCTCTCTTTTTTCTTTTGCTTTTCAATCTCATCATTCAGGGGAAGAACAACATTCAGGTATGGGTCCAACTGGTAGAACTGCTTTTCCACCCTGAATCCGTATGAATGGAAATTTCCCCCTCCAAAAAAGAAGATGCAGTCAACCTTGTCTTCTATCGAGTTTACCGCGCTGTAGTCGCACCCCAGCACCTGCCCTTTTTTCACCCTGTCGGAGCCCTTTCCAATGAATACTTTCTTCCCTCGCCCCTCAAGAATTTTTCTGATTCCTGGAAGCTGGTGGGCATGCTGAATAGTGGTTGCAAGGCCGATTTTTTCATATTTGCCGAGTTGCTGCAATGCCTTGAAAACAACTTCCAAGGGCGCATCCTGTTTGTAATGCTCGTACTCAACCTTGAAAGGCAATTTCTTTTTAACAAATTCGGAATGGCCGAAATGAATTAGCTTGTCCGCCTTTACCAGTTTCCCCTCCTCAACTGCCAAATCGCATGCCCCGAAGCAGGGAGATGCGGAAACGAAAACCTCGTGCCCCTTTTTCTCAAGCTTCCTCTGGCGCTCAAGCGCCTCCTTCTTTAGCCCTTCCGGAAACTGGAGAAGAATTCTCATCCAATCACTCGTACTTGTCTGTAAGATTTGCAAGCCGGTCAAGCATCTCCTTCCTCTCCGCACTTGCGACATTTCTTCTTGTCACTTCTATTGCATCAGGGTTTACCGAAATGCTGGTGAGCCCGAACTGGACCAATTTTGCCGCAAATTCTGGGTAAACAGAGGGCGCCTGGCCGCATATTGAGCATGTGACCCCTCCTTTCCTGCATGCATTTGCAACTCTCTCAATTGATGTAAGCACCGCCTTGTTCCTCTCGTCAAACTCCTCTGCAAGCATTGGGTTGTCCCTGTCGCACCCAAGCGTTAGTTGGGTCAGGTCGTTGCTTCCAATTGAAACGCCATCTATGCCTACCTTTATGAAATCATCAATCAAAATAACTGTAGAGGGCACTTCCACCATAATCCAGAGCTTGAAATCCCTGGTCCGGTGCAGGCCTACATCATGCATCATCAGCTTTACCTGCTTGAGCTCACCGACTCTCCTTACAAAAGGAATCATGAGGTGGAGGTTCTTCATCCTGTATTCCTCCCGGACTTTCTTTATCGCCTCAAGCTCCATTTCGAAAACTTCGGGCTGGTGGATGTACCTTGTGCACCCCCTGTAGCCCATCATCGGGTTCTGCTCCTCCTTCTCGAATTTTGCGCCTCCCTCCAAATTCCTGTACTCGTTTGTCTTGAAGTCGGTAGCCCTGTAAACAACAGGCCTTGGGAAGAATGCGGCCGCAAATTCCCTTAGCCCTTCCGCAAGGTGCTCTACCCATTCCTGCTCCCTTCCTTCCTCAATAACTTTTCTGGGGTGCTCCCCGAACTCCGCAATCATGAATTCCGCACGCAGCAACCCGACGCCATCCACTGGCATTTTTGCCACTTTTGCCGCAAGGCTCTTTTCCGCGAGATTCACGTAAATTTTTGTTCCGGTTACCGGTGCAAGAACCTGCCTTGCCTCGACTTTTTCATCCTCATCAACAGGGGCATGCTCGAGCTTTACTTTTCCCTTGTAAACAATTCCGTGCAGTGCATCAACAGTAACCATTGTCCCCTCCTTCAGCAATTCAGTCGCATTGCCCGCACCAACTATGCAGGGTATTCCCATTTCCCTGGAGACAATTGCCGCATGGCATGTGCTCCCTCCCGCGTTGGTGACAATTGCAGCCGCCTTTCTCATTGCAGGGACGAAGTCGGGAGTGGTCATTTCAGTGACAAGCACGTCGCCCTCCTCCATTGTTTCAATCTCCTTTATTCCTTTTATTAAATTGACTTTTCCCATTCCCACTCCTGGGGATGCGCCAAGCCCTTTCGCCAGCACTTCCGCATCGCCAACATCAATCCCCCCTTCTCCAGAACCGGATTTTCTCTTTGCAGAGTCGCGCCTTTCCTCAACCTGCTGTTCCTTTATTGTTGTTATGGGCCTGCTCTGCACAATGAAAAGCTCGCCTCCTTCTTCCGCCCACTCGATGTCCTGGGGGAATCCATAGTGGTCTCTGGAATGTCCACACCGGGACGTGTATTCCTGACCCGGGTATGAGATGTCGATGCC
>CAYTXD010000027.1:0-9509 GCA_964441305.1 Microcaldota archaeon | reverse complement strand
CGGAAGCATAAGTGAGGTGAAATTCCATCTTTTCAACTACCCTGACAATACAAGCGTTATTGATAATGAAACCCACGACTACAATTTAGGGGACTATTATTACCTTGAGCCAGGGTATGAAATAAAGGACTCAGGAGACTGGAACCTGACAGTGTACTGCATTGCAAACGACACTGCTGAAAATGAAACAGCATGGAGCATCCCCTGGGGATATTTAGAGGCAACAATAGTGAAGCCCGCAACAGACATGCTTGCGCAGATTTACAAGACATTTACATTCGAGTCAACTGTTGAGTGCGTTGGAGGGGAATGCGGAGCAGTAAATGCAACACTTGACCCTGAAGTATGCAGGAATGTGACCACCTGCATAAACGAGACAATTGAGAACTGCACAGAAGTGCTTGAGGAGGTTTGCACTGAGAACTGCACAGAAGTGCCTGATGGGATGTGCGCAGGGAACTGCACGCAAAACTGCACAACCAACTGCATAAACGAGACAATTGAAATATGCGAAAATGAAACAATAGAAAACTGCACCGAAATCTGCAATGAAACATGCATCCAGAACTGCACCCTAAACAACGAGACGAATGAGACAATATGCGGGGAAATATGCACAATGGATTGCACTGATGTTTGCATAAACGAAACAGCCCTCTCATGCGAAAATGAAACAATAGAAAACTGCACTGAAGAATGCATAAGCGTATCATGCGAAACAATCTGCATAAATGAGGCAATTGAAAATTGCACAACAGAAATTGTGGAGAGCTGCACAACCGACGAGGTATGCGAAATCTACGAAGAGCCGCAAGAGGCGGCAAATGAAACCAATCTCACAGGCACATATTCCGAAGGGGAGGCAATAGAAAAGGAGGGCAAGCAGCTTGGAAAGAAGCTTGAGGACGAGGAGGATTATGACGTAATAATAGCTGAAATGGAGTTTCTTGAGGAGGAGTTTGCATTAATTGTTATGCACAACTACAACGGAACTCTTCCTGTCTGGATAGAGGGCAATGTAACATACTATATAACCAATGAAACACCTGGCTACATGCAGGAAACAGAAATTTACGTCCAGCTTAAGGAAGGCATAGTTCCAAAATTCAAGCTGCATGTCGGAAACGACAGCGAGATTTTCGAATTCGGAAAGACAATTCCGCAGGTAAATGCGGATGAGGCGGAATACGAGCTTGAGGACAGGGACGATTTGAAGCTTAACTTAAACATAAGGCGGAATTCAACGGAAGTAAAAGTAATAGGGCTTGAGGATGAGGAGAATGTTGAGGCAAAAATAGGCACATCTTCTGATGATAACATAACAACTTCGGTTGCCGCAGTAAAATCCATGGCTGTGGAATCAGCAGCCATAACCCTTGAGAAATCCGGCGATGTGCGGAGGATATTCAGGTGCGCGGATGAAGATTTCGACTTTGGCTCGCTTAAATGCGGAAACTGGGTTGCAACTCCTGTTTCCTTCAGCCAGAATGATACTGCGGTTTGGTTCAACGTATCCCACTTCACGGCATATGCAGGGGGGAACTATTCCGCAGGCGAAACATCCTACCTTTCAATATGGGATGAAAACGACCAGGGAATGCCAAATGCCTCAGAGGAAAAAATAACAGGAGAATCAATTCTCTTCTTTGCAGACTACCAGCTCAGCGAAAACGGGACTGCAATAGACGGCGGCTCCTGCGAAATCACATTCAACGGCTCATCTTCAAGCATGGGCTTCAACTCCACTTACGGATACTTTACATACTCGCGCTCATTTGCCTCCTCGGGAAGGCATGATTACAGCATTGAATGCTCGCATGCAACTTATGAAGACCTTGCAGCAGACGACTACATAGTGGTTCCTTCAAGCACAGGGAAAACAGGCGCAGTATCAACCACTCCCGGGGATGTCCCATTCTACACAACTTCGGCAAACCCGCAGGACTGCGGAATACTGCTGGGAGGGGAGAACTGCACCTCAACTTGGACTGTGAATGCCACAGGCATAATCGACCTTGCCTATACTTTCTATGTGATATATGAAATGGTAAGCAATACTTTGTTTGTTGCAGACAACCAGACCGGAACAGTGGACATAACAATTACTGCAAACGACTCCCAGCCGCCAACAATAGAATACGCTTCCGTTTACCCATACATTGCATGCAATGAAACGGGTATTGAGCTTTACATGGCTGCAACAGACGAGGTGCAGCTTGGCGAATGCTGGGCAAACATCACCCTGCCTGACGGCACAAGCGATATTGTTTCAAGCTTATGCGATTCACAACAGATTTACCCCCCAACAATAAAGGGGAGGTACAATGTGACATTCTACGCAAACGACTCGTCAGGAAACAATGCAACAGCAGAGGATTACTTTGAAATTACTGAAAAGATAGATTTCGAAACCCTGGTTGTCAATTCGGAAATCAATGGAATAAACTCCACAATAAACTTCTATTACATGGATGAAAAAATTGTTGAAGAGCAGACTGAAGCAGACGGCAACCACTCAATATGCCTGCCAAATGCAACTCTCGAAATGGAAGTTCGGGCATACAATGGAAAATTAGTTCTATTCTTCAGCGGCTTTGAAACTGGCAATGAGGATGGCAAGCAGATTGGGATTGGCAAGCCGTCCCCTGCACTAGACGGCCAGCTGGTAACTTACGGGATTGGCAACAACTTCAACTTCACAAATTCAACAATATTCATCCATTATGACGAGGCGTCATTCACAAATGAGAATTACCTGATTCTGCTGAAATGCGGAAACTACAATTTCACAAATGAAACCTGTGAAGGGACATGGGAGGAAATAAATGCAAATGCAACTCAGAACAAGATAGGCGATTATTTCAAGTACATTACAACCTCTTACAGCGGATTCGGAATTGAGCAGGGCCCCTACTGCGGTGACGGCACATGCGATGCAGGCGAAACAACCTCAAACTGCCCTGCAGACTGCGGAGGAGGGGATGGCGGAGGCGGGCCTTCCGGAGGGCCAAGCGGAGGGCCAAGCGGAGGGACATTTGTGCCTGTAACTCCTCCTGGGCCTGTGGAGGAACCGGATTATGAATGCGTAAATGACACCGACTGCCTTGAAAACCAGCTGTGCATAAACAATACCTGCGAAAACATTGCCTGCATTGGAGGATATATAGAAAACAGGGAATGCATGCCGTTCGAATGCATAAACGATTCAGGCTGTGCGCTCAATGAAATATGCGAGGATAATGAATGCAGTGAGATAGAATGCGACGACGGGAGGATAATCAACAGGACCTGCGTGCCTTACGAGTGCATTGAATGCTTTGACTGCCTGCAAGAGCAGGAATGCATAGACAACTCATGCGAAAACATAACCTGCGAGTGCGGGTACATAGAGAGCCATGCATGCATCAACTATACATGCTGCAGGGACGAGGACTGCCCGGGCACTTTCAAGTGGTGCGTAAACAATGTTTGCATAACTGATACAACTCCGCAGTCCAATGAAACAGGAATCCCTGATGGTGATGAGGGGCTAAGATACATCAATTTCGTATGCGTCTCGGGAATAATAGTTGCATCAGTTCTTGCAGTCTTGGCGGCAATAATTTCCACATACATTGCAAAGAAGGGGGTATCATATATTCTGGGCAGGGGCCTGGTGACGGATATTGCGGAAAAGCCGATTCCAGGAAAGAGGATAAAACTAGTTGTGACCGACCTTGACAGGAATCCAATTTCCCGCGCAAGAGTCAAGGTTAACGGCAGAGTTTACAAAACGGATGATAATGGCTCCACAACTGTGGAATTCAATGAGGGGAAGAACACCCTTTCTGCAAGCAAAGGAATTGCCGAATCCGAGGAAATGGAGGTAATTGCGGAGGAGCCGACTGAAGAGGAGAAAAAGAAAGTGGAAAAGGGCAGGGTAAGAAGGAAGAAGAAGAGAAAGAAGAAAAAGAAAAAAGAAAGAAAGGAAAAAAGAAAAAAGGAAGAGAGGAAAAAGGCAAAGAAAGAGAAAAGAAAGAAGAAAAAGCAAAAGAGGAAAAAGAAAGAGAACAAAAAGAAGCAAAAGGGCAAGAAGAAAAAGGAGTGAATCAATATGAAGGCGACAGGCCAACTATGAGCCTGCACCAATCTGCCTCCTCCTTATACTTTCATTGTCCACATCTTAAGCTCTTCAGTGTATTCCCTTTCAAACTCGTCAGTTTCAAGCACGAAGAATTCCCCCGCAAGTGAAACAACTGCACTAACAACATGCCCGCTTATTGTTTCGTGATTTGTTTTTCCGCATGCCGCATGCAGGTGCACATATGCTTTTCCCTCTTTTTGGCAAACACTGCCAGTAGCGCACCCAATCTCAATTGGCCCCTCGTACTTTACCTGGTTGGCATCAATCTTCTCAGTGCTCTTTCCGCCAATCAGCTCAATTTCGCGCACTGCGCCAATTCCCCAGACAACTCCGCTTTTGATTCCATTCTCCTCGCATGCATTAGCCAAGGTTTCAACTATCTCTTCCCCCTTTGACATCTTCACTGCCAAAACACGCTTTGCCCCAAGTATCCTGCTTTTCATATCATCACGCTAAAAACCCGAATGCAACATTCAAATAGTTTACTGCCTGCTGAATAATTTTGCATTGTAGCTCATTTCGCAAAGAGAATTGTGGAAGGCGTGCATTGCAAAATCAATCTCATCCAATAGCCCGAAGTATTCAAGATACTTTTCCATGCATTCCCTAGCCTCATTTACGTCTTCAAGTATTTTCGCGCTGCATTCCTCCCTCCATTTTCCCATCGCAGTAACCAAAAAATGCGAAACATCCGAAAAGAAGTACCTGAAATTCTTCCTGTAAAAATCCAGCGGCCGCACGTGCTTCATGTCCACAAGATGGGCCCGTTCCCCGTCAAAAACTATGTTTCTTACGTGGGGGTGGTTGTGCATCGCATTCCTGGCATGCATGCTTGCAAGATTTGAGCATGCCCCAGCGCAAACTTCCTTTCCATTCCCGCCCAAAAGTTTTTTCTCAAAGGAGACTTTCAAATCCTCTCCCTGAATAAATTCCGAAAGTACAACTGCACCTCCTTCCTTGGGGTATATGATTCCCAGCGGCTCCTCGCACCCACTCATGAATTTCTCCATTTTCAGGTATTTCATTGAGTAAAAGCAGTTCGCCGCGACAGAAATTTCAGCTTCCCTGAATTCACGCGCCAGGACTTTTTTTCCTTCAGGCGAAACCTTTGCCTTTGCCCTTGGGCCGAGCACCTTCTCATCCTTCCAACTTTCTATCTCCATCAGGTCCTTTCTTCCCTTTTTTAGGAGCGCGAGATGGAAAAACCTGCCCTGGAATGAATCAAATCCGGAGTCATCAGTAAGGAATTCCTTTCTTTTGCTTGAAACTTTCTGCATTATCCTTTCTGCCCCGAAGTTCAAATTAGCACCTTGTTATAATTACACACAATAGTATTTATTAAACAACACCTTTATCAAAGTGCCAAAGGTTCACTTATTTTCTGCTTATTCCCTGGGAAGCGCGGTAATTCCAGTTCTCACCATTTCCTTTATCCCGAACGGCTTCAGCAAATCAATTAGCGCGTCCACCTTGTCCGTGGTGCCGGTCATCTCAATCATCATTGATGATTTTGAAACGTCAACGACTTTTGCGCGGAAAATTTCCGTGAAATTCATTATTTCAGAGCGCGATGCGTAATCCTTGACAAAAACTTTCAGGAGCGCAATCTCGCGGACAACGCAGTCACTCTCGAAAAGCTCCCCCACTTTTATTACTTCGGGCAGCTTGCTCAGCTGTTTTACAATCTGCTCCGCCTTCTTGTCGTCCCCTTTCGCAAGTATCGTCATCCTTGACATTCCTTCCTGGTTTGTTACTCCGACAGTTATGGTGTTCATGTTAAAGCCCCTTCTGGAGAAAATGCTTGCAACCCTCTGCAGCACCCCGAAACGGTCTTCAACAAGCAATGAAATTATGTGCGGCTTTTCCATACAATCACATCTGCCCCATTTTTTTGACAACTTCAGGGCATCCTTTGCCGGGAATCATCTTGCCGATATCTCCTCCAGGAGGAACCATTGGCAAAACATCCTCCTCGGGGTCAACCATTATGTCAATAAGGTATGCGACATCGGAATTGAGCGCGTTTTTCAAAGCATCCCCGATTTGGTCCGGCTTTACGACTCTTTCCCCCTTTGCGCAGTATGCCTCGGCCAGCTTCACGAAATCAGGCATCTTCCCAAGGCATGTGGATGCGTATCTTTTCTCCATGAAAAGCTTCTGCCACTGCTTTACCATTCCAAGCCAGTTGTTGTTCAAAGTGCATGCAATAACCGGCAAATCATGCTCAACCGAAGTGGTGAACTCCTGCGAAACCATGAGTATGCTTCCATCTCCTGCAACGTCTATTACCGGCTTGTCCGGCTTTGCCGCCTTTGCGCCAATCGCCGCAGGAAGCCCAAATCCCATTGTGCCAAGCCCACCACTGGAGATGAACTGCCTTGGGCCCCCTACTTTCATGAAGTGCATTGCCCACATCTGGTTCTGCCCTACTTCGGTAGTAACTATCGCATCTTTTGGTAGGTGCTTGTTAAGCTCGTGCATTACTTTCTGCGGCTTTATCGGCATCTCCCCGTAATCAATATCGCAGTCGCATGCCTCCCTGAGTGTTTTCATCCTTTTTCCCCATTCTCCCTGTTTTCCCTTTGCTTTTCTTTTCTTGAGCTCGGAAAGTATTGAGGTAAGAATATTCTTTGCATCCCCCACTATAGGAAGCGCTACAGGAACATTCTTGCCAATCTCCGCAGTATCAATATCAACATGAATTATCTTTGCCTCAGGCGCAAAAGATTCCAAATTGCCGGTTATCCTGTCGCTGAACCTGCAGCCTATTGCAAACAGGACATCGCAGTTCTGCAAAGCCCAGTTGGCGGCCTGCTTCCCGTGCATTCCGGGCATGCCTATGCACAAAGGATGCCTTTCGTCAATTGCGCCCTTTGCCATCATCGTTGTTGTTACCGGAACCATCAATTCTTTCGCAAGCTGGACAAGCTCCCTTGAAGCGTTGGAGGCAATAACTCCCCCTCCTGCAAGTATAAGCGGCCTTTCGGCTTTGGTAAGCATGTCAACTGCCTTCTTAATCTGAACCGGGTGCCCAACCAGCTTCGGTTTATATCCCGGAAGTTTCACTGTTTTCGGGTATTCATATTCGAGCTTTCCGGTTTGAATGTCCTTCGGCAAATCTATGTGCACAGGGCCCGGCCTTCCGCTCTGAGCAAGGTGGAATGCCATCTTCATTGTTGACGGCAAGTCCCTTATGTCTGTTATTTTGAAATTGTGCTTAGTGATTGGCATTGTAATTCCGAACATGTCCGCCTCCTGGAATGCATCATTCCCGATAAGTTGGGTGGGAACCTGGCCGGACATGGCAATAATCGGAACCGAATCCATGTATGCGTCAGCTATTCCTGTAACCAGATTGGTTCCTCCCGGCCCGGAAGTTGAAACACACACTCCCGCTTTTCCGCTTGCGCGCGCATAGCCTTCCGCCATGTGGGCGGCACCCTGCTCATGCCTTGCAAGTATGTGCCTTACCTTTTTCTCGTTAAGCAGTTCATCATAGAAAGGCATTATGCTTCCGCCGGGATACCCGAATATGGTATCGACTTTCTCCTTTTTCAGGCTTTCAATTATCGCCTTTGAGCCAGTAATTTTCATTATTTTCCCTCAGCAAACTTCTTTTAAGAAAGATATTTAAAAGGTTACTGCCTCTCCCGGCGACCAGCAATTATAAATATTGGCAGGCAACTGGAAATGTAATACATGAAAAAATCATCGATATTTATTGCCCTTCTCTTCATTCCCCTACTATTTGCAATATATTCTGAAGATATTATCGATGATGAAAGCGTAAGAGTTGAAGCGGATAAGGCAATAGAACCTTTGGAATCTCCCCAGTTTTTGGGCATCAAGCTATATCTGTCTTCCCCTTCCAGCTCGGACACAGTTTACATTGCCGAATGGAATGGGGATGGATGGGAAGTTATAGAGTCCTTCCAGCTCGCGCCGCTCGTTTCCAGCACCACGCTTAGTTTCCCCATTACTTATTCCGGGGAAATATCCGAGGAAAAGGAGTATGCGGTTCTTCTTAAGGAAAGCAGCGGGAAATACAGGGGGACGTTTTTTTCAATTTCAATTGACTGGGGGGAATATGAAGAAAATATGATTTCCGCGCTATCCCCCATTATGTGGGCGATTATTCCGGTTTCATTTGCCCTTCTTGTTTCATTTTCCTATTCAGTTTTCCACTTCTCAAGAAACCAGATTCATGAGGTGACTTCCAGAGGGGAATATTCCCTCTCCTCCCTTTTCTTTCCCTTCAGGAAAAAGGCCCCCCTGATGGAAAACTTTGCAAGCATTTTCGTAAACCCTTATTTCTGGCTTGCCGAGCTTTTTGTTATACTCCTTTTCATATTCCTCATTTTTTTCACAGGAATGATATGGAAAAACACCGAGCTTTCCTACCTTATATTCGTTATCAGCGGGGCAGTTTCCCTGATATTCCCTTTCTCATATGCAATAATAATGTGGCTAATCGACTACCTGGAGAGGGAACCGGTCAGGTTCATCATCTCCCTTTTCCTGTGGGGAACATTGGCGGGTTTTGTTTCCCTTGTTGTAAACACCATTTTTTCCATTTTTCTGATAATCCCCTTTGGTTATTCCGCTACCTCTTCAGTTCTGATAGGCATCCTAACTTCAATTCTTTTCGCCCCGTTCATTGAGGAGTTTGCAAAAGGCCTGGGGGTTCTTTTCTTTTCTTTCCACCACGAGTTTGACGGGATGATGGACGGAATTGTCTACGGATTCCTGATAGGTGTGGGCTTCTCCTTCCCTGAAAACTGGCTGTATTTTGCCTCGAACTTTCCACCTCAAATACTGGGGCTCAACCAGTGGTTCCTCCAGCTTGGGACGCGCTCTTTCCTCTCCTCCCTTGGGCACGGGTTCTTCACAGCAATAATCGGCGCATTCATCGGATATTTCAAGGCAAGGAAGCACCGCTTGACAACGCTTTCCTTCATTCCCGCCTTCCTCGTGGCATCCCTTCTTCACGGGCTTTTCAATTTCCTTTCAATAATGGACGCAATAGTTGAGTTATCCACAGAGTTCCCTGTGCCAATTTTTACCTCTCTCCTTCTCGCATTTGTTGTTGTCATACTTGCAACTAGCGTGACAATAGTCAACAAGAAGAAAAAGAAAATGCGGGCAGCAGAAAAGGGCGGAACAGAAAACAAGGAGAAAAGCAAAAAGCGGAAAAAAAGAAAAGAACGAGAAAGTAATCAAGAGCAAAAAGCGGAAAAAAAAATAACTACTTAAAGTGATGTGAGGGAGGAGAGCGAAACCATGCCTGCAACAAGCGCGAAGTAAACAACAAATATGAACATGAAAACCGCCATGAATATTAGAATTGGAGGGGCAAGTGCCGCAATTATCGCATTGGTGCTGTCCA
>CAYTXD010000026.1:0-9614 GCA_964441305.1 Microcaldota archaeon | reverse complement strand
TCTCTCCATACACAGTTTTGCCGCCTTAACCATTGTCCCTCCACCCGCAATCATATCATCAACAATAACTATATTATTACCTTCGATTTCAAACTCCGCCTCAAGATTTTTTACTTCGCGGTATGCAGTATCCCCCTGTGAATACTCTCCCCGCTCCTTTCTCATACTCTTTCCCCCCAGCCCGTCTACCATGTAGGATGCTCCCATATCTGGAGATATGAATATAGGGTCTTCAACCTTCCCCTTGAAATATTCTGCAATTTTACCCGCCATGCCGATATTCTCAATTTCCAGCCCCCCGTACTCTGCCTTTCCCTCTTTTTTGAGGAAATGGCAGTCAAAAGTCACCAGCCTGCTGCATCCTGATTCCTTTATCAAGTTGCACACAATTTCCGCGCTTTTCGCCTCCCCCTCCAGCCATATCTTGTCCTGCCTTGCGTAAGGGAGGTATGGTATTATGCAGTCAATTCTTTCGGCTCCATTGCTTTTCAGCGCTCCGATAATGAAAAAAAGCCTCATAAGGGATTCATTCTGGTCAGGGTAGCATCTGTGGGCAATAACCGTCTTTTTTCCCTCAACCCTGCCTACATCCTTTAACCTTACATAGCTTTCCCCGTCAGGAAAGCTCTTGAATTCAACATTTGGGCTGGCCAAATCTTTGCAGTTGTCGCTCACAACTCTTACATCCCACTCCATAAAAACACTCAGGAAATCTCTTCAGGTTCAAACCGGCGCTCGCAGTAATCGCACCTTACTCCCCCCTTCTCAACTTCAAACCGCGTTTCAACCTCTCCGAGGTTGGTTATGCATTTCGGATTCGGGCATTTTGCGATTCCCTCTATCGAATCCGGCATTTCGACATTTTTCTTTTCTTCCACTTCCCCATTCTTTATTATGTTAAGGCTTGCCTTCGGCGAAATAAGGGCTATCCTGTTCGCGTCCTTCTCATCAATGAATTTGCCGGCAACTTTGACAATGTCCTTTTTCCCTATTCTCTTGCTTGCAACATTCATGACCAATGCAACTTTACCAGGATAATCCCTGCCAATGCCCAGTATTTCCATCACTTTCATTCCCTTGCCTGCGGTTATGTGGTCTATAACCGTACCCTCCTTTATCTTTTCAACCTGTATCGGCATGTCCGGCATAATCACACCCTCCCTTCCAACAGTTCCATTATCACTGCCATCCTGACGGGCACACCGTATTTGGCCTGCTCGAAATATTTAGCTCTTGGGCTTTTGTCTACAGCTTCAGGTATCTCGTCAATTTTAGGCAGGGGATGAAGTATAATCATTTCCTTTTTCGCATTTTTCATGTATTCCTCGCTAACCCTGAATTCCCTCTGCATCCTTTCCGCCTCGTACTTGTCCATGAACCTTTCCGCCTGCACCCTGCACACGTAAAGCACATCGCAGCCCTTCAGGTCGATTTTTCCGCTTTCCTCAACCTTTATACCGAATTTCCCCTTAACCTCGTCAATGGCATCCTTGCTCATTCTCAAGTTGGCTGGGGATACAAGCTTGACATTGGCGCCAAACATGCCCAGCCCGTACAGGAGCGACCTCATCGCCCTGGCGTGCTTTAAATCCCCTACAAGATGCACATTGAGTCCCTTTATTTCTCCCTTGATTTTCCTTATGGTATACAAATCTATAAGTGTTTGAGTTGGATGCTGGTTCCCCCCGTCCCCTGCATTCACGACTGGATGCTCTGCGACTTCAGCGGCAAGCTTTGCGCTTCCCTCCATCGCATGCCTTATCACTATAACGTCCGCATACCCGTCCACAATCTTTATCGTGTCTATGAAGCTCTCTCCCTTTTCTGCAGACATGCTTCCCCTTGCCGCGGAAATTGTTGCCGCACCCAGCCTGCTTGCTGCCGCTTGGAAGGACAAATTGGTTCTGGTGCTCGGCTCAAAAAACAGGTTTGCAACAACAACATTCCCAAGAAGTTTGTCTCCCTTCTTAAGGACTTCCTCCATCTCCCCAGTTTTCCGGAAAAGATTTTCCACTTCTTTCTTATCCAGCTCCCTGAATGATATTAAATCTTTCAATTCGACCCTCTCCTATTATGTTTCGCATACTTTTTAATTCTATTGACATTTTTACCAATACATTATTTCACGTCGATTTTCGAATGAAACTCACATATTTTAAAAGATATTTTCCGAATCGACTCTTATGCTCGTTTTATTTGAAGGTATTGACGGGTGCGGAAAGGCAACCCAGATCGACCTTCTTAAAAAAAAGCTTTCCGATGAGGGGATTTCCTACGCCCTTTTCAAATATCCTTCTGCAAATGCCACCATGATTCATGCATTCCTGAAGATGAAAAACAATATTGACGGAAGGACGCTTTTCCTTCTTTTTGCCGCGGACATAATGCGCGACCAGAAAAACGTGGCGCGCGAGCTCAAGGAAAAGAAAGTCGTTATACTGGACCGCTACATCTCTTCAACCATCACCTACCAGGGCGACCATGTCGGGCTTAAAGGGGGAATGCAAATGGCAGATATTTTCAATTATCTCAAGCCAGACATGATAATCCATCTTGACCTGCCGGCAAAGATGGCAATGCAGAGGAAAAGTAACCAGAAGGAACTTGACAGGTTCGAAAAAAAGCTCGGCTTCCAGCGGACTGTTCGAAAGCGATACACCCTTTTGAAGAAAAAGAAGTTCCTAACTTCAAATTGGGAGACAATTGACGCCACCCATGCAATTGAAAATATAAGCGAAGAAATTAATAAGTTAATTCTTCCTAAAATAAACAGGAAAAAGTAGGCGACTGCTCCCATAGTGTAGTCCGGTCAAGCACGCTGGCCTTTCAGAACCTTTCTTTTTCTTGTAAGAAAAAGAAACCTTTGACGGCGTTGCCGTCAAAATTTGACAACGAAGTTGTCAACCCTTCACGAAAGAAAAAGAACGATTAGTGAAGATTCAAGAATAAGAAGAAAGGTTGCAGAAAGCCCGTAGCTCGGGTTCAAAATAAGGGCGCCAAACCCGCCCCCATCAACCCATCCTAACCGGGGGTTGGCATATATGAAAATCCCGATGGGAGCGTTTTTCTTTTTCCACTTCCGAAAATTCCAAAAAATCTCACTTTCCTTCAATCCTTTCAATAAGCTTTTTCACTCTCTTCTCAACGTCATCCCTGGCTTTCCTGTACTCAACAATCCCTCCACCATACGGGTCGTCAACGTTCCAGTATTCCGTCCGTTTCCCAAAATCTGGGCAATTCCTTCCACACATGCACACGATAACGTCTGCCCAATCCACAATGTAATCATCCAATGGTTTTGCCCGATGCGTTTCCATGCTTATCCCCTTCTCCTTCATAACATCAGATACTTCCTTGCTCTCCCATGCGGGGGCAAAACCCGCACTTTTTGCCTCGCTACCTTTACCTGAATATTCATTGAAAAAATATTCTGCCATCGGGCTTCTGCACATGTTCCCGAGGCAAATAAACAATACTTTCGCCATGCATAATCTTTCCCCTAAAATATTATATACCATTACCATCCTATCAATTGCATGAACAGGGGGGAATTGCTTCAAAAGGCGAGTTCGGAGCTTGAGCAGCAGGGATTTGACTCGTATTCCTGCTCGCAAATAAGAAGCTGTTTTGACATAGCCGCACGCAGGGAAATGCTCCTCCTAATCAAAGTTCTGGAAAACATCGACTCATTTACCCTCAACCAGTCCAGCAGCCTTAGCAACCTCTCCTCTCTTCTCTCCTGCGGAAGCTTCATAATAGGGGAAAGAAGCAAATGCTATTCACTCGAGGACGGGGTGGTGTACCAAAGATACGAAACCCCTGCCTCCAATATGGAAACATTCAAACAAGTGATACGCAATAACCTACCTAGCGTCAGAAAATTCCGAAAGTCCATGGTAAAGCTCGATGGTCAAAAGCTTTCCAGGGAAAGAAAAAACAGGGGTCTTTCGTTGAAAGGCCTTTCCAAAAAGACCGGAATATCAAAATCCATGCTCTACAGGTATGAGCACGAGAAATGCATGGCATCTCTTGAAAACAGCAGGGCCATTGGGGAAATTCTTGGAAAAAATATCGATATGCCCATAGATATAAAAAAAGTGAAAAATGCGGACACATTTGATTTTCACGGGCTTGAGGCGGTTCAGGTGAGGACACCTTTCAATCTTTTGGGAATTGAGAAACTCAAAAATGACAAGGTTATTTTGGGAGAAAAAATGGACCTGAGGACTCTCAAGAAGAGGGCACCCATCTATTCATGCATATCTGGAATTCTGGATTCCCATTCCTGTTTCATTATGGGGAAAAGCAGGAAAAAGCACCTATTCGGAATTCCGGTTATAAGCGAAAGCGAGATTGAGGGGATATCATCCCCCGTCGAATTTGTAAAAATAATAAAGGAGAGAAAAGGGTAGCCAGCTATTCATGCACCAGCGGAAAATTTCCTGGCACATATAGGTAAGTGCGCCTTCACCTTCTCTTCGGCTTTCTAGTGCTAATCATTCTGGTAACTAGGTCTGCCCTCTCGATTAGGTTCTTTCCGGCCCTCCTGCCAGTCATCACAATTTCCGTTTCCTCTTTCTTGTTGTCCATTATTTCAATTACTTTTTTTTCAGAAACCAGCTCGTCATCAATGGCCGTAATAACCTCGTCAAGTATTACGATTTTATACCTTCCTGACTTGGAAGCTTCTGACGCTATCTCCAATGCCTCCGCCGCCTTTCTCTTCATCCCGCTTTTGCTGAATTCCTTCAGTTTGGGAAGGCCCCTGAGCCCATCCACGCTCCTGTAACCCGCATAACCTGCATGTTCCCCGGAAAAACCGACAAAAAAAACCGGCATCCCGTGGCCGAGTGAGCGAAGTGCAAGGCCTATTGCAGTTGCCGATTTCCCCCTTCCGTTTCCAGTGTAGACCTGCACCATTCCATTTTCCAAAACTCACACCTGGCCTTCTGCTTCCATTACTTCTTCCATTTTCTCATCAACTTTTTTCTGCTCCTCGTCACTTTCCTCTATGTTGAGAACCTGGTCCCCCCTGCTTTTATCCCGGTAAACCGTTATCCCCTTGCATTCAAGCTCAAATGCCATTTTGTAAGATTTCTCAATATCCTCAGGGCTCGCATTGCTCGGGAAATTAATTGTTTTGGAAACCGCGTTATCAGTATGCTTCTGGAATGCGGCCTGCATTTTCACATGCCATTCCGGCTCTATATCATGCGATGTGACAAATATGCTCTTCACATCGTCAGGTATCTCGTCGATATGTATTATGGAGCCCTTCTTTGCCACCTGCTTCATCAAATCCTCATTGAAAAACCCTTTTTCCCTTGCCGCTTTTTCAAACAACGGGTTTATCTCAATCATCTCCGTCCTGTCCATCACCCTCCGGATATATGAAACTGCGAACAGGGGCTCTATTCCGCTTGAAACTCCCGAGATTATGCTTATTGTGCCTGTTGGGGCAATTGTGGTTACAGTGGCATTTCTCATTGCCCCCGCCTTTCCGTCATATACGCTTCCTTTGAAATTGGGGAATGAACCCCTGTCCTTTCCAAGCTCCTCCGATTTCTTTTTTCCCTCCTCTTTGATAAACTTCATTACTTCGTTCGCCTTTTCCACCGCCTCTTCTGAATTGTAGGGTATTCCAAGCTCTATGAGCATGTCTGCAAATCCCATTATCCCAAGGCCTATTTTCCTGTTCGCCCTGGTCATTTCCGCAATTTCCTCCAGCGGATACTGGTTTACATCAATCACATTGTCAAGAAAATGCACCGCAATTCCCACAATCCTTCTTAGTTTTTCGTAATCAATACTCCCATCCTTCACCATTTTCCTAAGGTTTATTGAGCCAAGGTTGCACGACTCATAAGGAAGAAGCGGCTGTTCGCCGCAAGGGTTGGTACTCTCAATATTCCCGATATGCGGGGTCGGGTTATCCGCATTTATCTTGTCTACGAAAATTACTCCCGGCTCTCCATTTTTCCAAGCCATCGTTACTATCAAATCAAATATCTTTTTTGCATTCAGCTCCTTCACCTTATCCCCTTTTTTCGGGTCAATAAGCCAGTAATTTTCGTTTTTTTCCACCGCCTCCATGAATTCGTCAGTTATCGCCACAGATATATTGAAATTGGAAAGAATCCCTTCCCTTTCTTTTGCAGTTATGAAATTCAATATGTCCGGATGGTCCATCCTCAATATTCCCATATTCGCGCCCCTTCTCCTTCCGCCCTGTTTCACAACTTCCGTTGCAATATCAAAAACCTTCATGAATGATATCGGCCCGCTGGCAACGCCTTTTGTGCTCTTGACCATGCTTCCATGAGGCCTTAGATTTGAGAAGCTGAACCCTGTCCCACCGCCGCTCTGGTGTATCATCGCAGTATCCTTCACTGCCTGGAATATGCTTTCAATCGAATCCTTTACCGGAAGAACAAAGCAAGCGCTTAGCTGGCCTATTGGCGTTCCGGCATTCATCAGGGTTGGCGAGTTCGGCACAAACTCCAAATTTTTCATAATCCTTGTGAATTCCTCTTCCGACTTTTTTGCATCCTCCCCGTATTTCTCATCCGCCTTTGCTATCGCCCCGGCAACTCTTTCCATCATCTCCCCTGGTGTTTCTATGACATTTCCGTTTTCATCCTTCCTAAGGTACCTTTTCTCAAGAACTTTGATTGCATTTACCGTGAGCTTCAAGTCATCTTCCACGCCAACTGCCGCCTTTGCTTCCCTTATCCCCTTTCTCCTCTCCCTGTAAAGTATGTATGCTTTGGCGGTTTGGGCGTGTCCTGTTTCAATAAGCACTTTCTCCACAGTATCCTGTATATCCTCAACCTCTGGCACATCCTTCTTCTCATATTTTTCTCTCAGCTTTTCAATAACAAGGCCAGTCAGCCTTTCTGCCTCTTCCTCGTCTTGTCCGCCTACCGACTGGGCAGCCTTCCAAATGGCATTTTTCACCTTTCCCCTGTCAAAATCAACAACATCTCCGTTCCTTTTCTTTACTTTGTTTATAGGCATGTGAATCCCCCCATCATCCTCTCTTTTTCAATTTTCTGATTTCCTCTTCAAAAGAATCAATATCCTCAAAAGACCTGTAAACCGAAACAAATCTCATGTATGCAACCTTGTCCATTCTTTTAAGCCTTCTCATCACATCCTCGCCAATACTCTTGCTCTCAACTTTTCCTCCCGACCTTTTTGCCTTTTTCTCTATATCCTCAACCATCTTCCATATCTTTTCCTTGTCAACCGGCCTTTTCCTGCAGGCCTTCTCAATTCCGTGGAAAAGTTTTTCCCTTCTGAAATCCTCAATCTTTCCATCACTTTTCTCAACTTTAACTCCCAACCCAATGACTTTCTCCATGGTTGTGAACCTTCTACCGCATTCCGCGCATTCCCTTCTCCTCCTGATTCCCCCCTCCCTGGCATCCGCCCTGGAGTCGGAAACGGTGGATTTTTCGGATAAACAATATGGACACCTCAATTTAACCCCCGTAGGGAAAAAAAGCGGTTAAAACTTATAAATATAGGGAACTCTCTCGAAAACTATGTTTCGTACTCCGCATTTATCCTAACGTAATCATATGATAAATCACAGGCGTAATAAATCGCATTCCCCTTTCCGAGCTTTAAGTCAATCTCGATAAATATTTCCTTCCCGCTCAGGTCTGCGCTCTTTCCGGTACCCATCCCATTCTCGCACATCTTTGTTCCGTTGAAATACAAATCAATTTTTTCCTGGTCAACATCTGCTCCAGAAGCGCCTGCCGCGGAAATCGCCCTTCCCCAGTTCGCATCCTCCCCGAACATGGCAGTTTTAAATAATGCGGAGCGGGCAATCGCGGCGCCAACCAGCTTTGCATCTGACTCGCTTTTCGAGTTCCTGACATCTATGGTGATGAATTTTGTTGCCCCCTCCCCGTCAAGCACAATCTCCTTAGCCATTCTCAACATCACCTCTCCTAGAGCACTTGAGAAAACCTCGTATTCTTTTCCCTTCCCGCTTATCTTTCGGTTTCCTGCCATCCCGCTTGCCAGGGCAATTACGCTATCGTTAGTGCTCATCTCCCCATCAACACATATGCTGTTGAACGATTTCCCTGCATTCTCCAGGAGGGCAAGTTTCAGCGCATCAGATGTAATATCCACGTCAGTTGTGATAAAGCACAGCATTGTTGCCATTGACGGGTCAATCATGCCCGCACCCTTTGCAACCGCCCCGATTCTTGCTTTCCTTCCTTCCAATTCGAACTCAAATGCAATCTCCTTTCTTCTCAAATCAGTAGTCATTATGGCTTCCGCAGCATCGGTTCCGCCAATTGAAAGCTTTTCTGCAGCAGTTTCTATCCCCTGCTCGATTTTTTCCATCTGCATCTGCTTTCCGATAACCCCTGTGGAGCAAACCAACACATATCTCTCTTCAATTCCGAGCTTTTTGGAAACAAGCTCGGCCGTTTTTTCCGCATTCCTCTCCCCCTGCTTTCCGGTACAGGAATTCGCATTTCCCGAATTCGCCGCAATAACCTGCGCCTTCCCCTCTTTCAGCTGCCCAATATCAAATAACACCGGTGCTGCCTTTACTTTATTCAGGGTAAAAATGCCCGCGGCAGAGCACACACTTTCCGAAACTATGAGGACAAAATCCTTCCTGCTGGGCTTTATTCCACAATGCACTCCTGCAGATTTGAATCCCCTGGGGGCGGTAACATTATCCTTTATTTCCTTCATTTCAGCACCTTCACCTTATAACAATTTCAAATAAACTGCATACACCTAATCATGAAATACTTTTATATAGCTACCCGGTGAAACCCCTTTGATTCAATGCCAATGCCCTCAGACCTCCCGCCAATGGGGGAGAAAATAGACGGCTATACGCCCCTTCCGCCCTTAAAGAAGATCTCCACTGGGATTACCGGGCTTGACCTTCTTTTACTTGGAGGGCTGAAGCCAAAATCAACGACACTCCTTATTGGGCCTTCCGGATACGACAAGGAAACGTTCGCCCTTCAGTTTTCCAATGCTGCCCTTGAAGGCGGCGACCCTGTAATATACTCAACACTTGACAAGGCACCTGCAGAACTTGAAAGCACCGCAATGCGCTTCGGGTGGAACCTTTCCCGGCACACCAACCAGGACCTGAAATTCATAGACTGCTATTCCTGGACTTTGGGCGGGGGGGTTCCCAGCGAAAGGGCGGATATGCAGGTTCAGGGCCCCAGCGCACTTAACGACCTTTCCATCGCACTCTCCCAGTCAATGAGGGAAATAGGTCAGAAGGGCAGATACCCGCGCATAGTTTTGCATTCCCTCTCCACACTGCTTCTTTACAACCAACCGGACGTGGTTTTCAAATTCATTCAGGTTACCGGAAGCAGGCTCAAGACCTCCGGCGCAACAACTCTGCTCCTGCTTGAGCCTGGAATGCACGATGAAAAAACAGTTTCAACCATAAAGCATCTGGTTGACGAAGTAATCGAGCTCAAGGTAATGGAAGCGGAGGGCCTTTACTTGAGAATGCTGCAGGGGGGAATAACCTCCTGGATAAAGGCAAAATCCACACCTGGCGGAATCGAAATCTCTTGAACCCCGCAGGATACTTTTTTATACTTCAC
>CAYTXD010000025.1:8495-9625 GCA_964441305.1 Microcaldota archaeon | reverse complement strand
TTATGTGCTCAATTCATCAATACAGGCGAGCGGGAACTGCTTTTCCATACAGGCTGACAATGTCACCATTGACTGTGCCGGCTATTCCATAAATGGAAGCGGCTCGGGAAGGGCGGTTAATGTGCTTCCGCATTCCAATTTCCGTTTGGTGAACTGCTCAATAGGTAATTTCTCATATGGACTTTATGCGGAAGGCGCGGCGAACATCTCTGTTTCTTCCAGCATGTTTTCCAATATTTCGGAGGATGGAATGCATATTGAGAATTCGGAAATTGTTCACTTGGAAGGAATCAATGCGGAAAGCTGTGAAGAGAGGGGAGGGTTTCTTAAAAACAGCACAGGCGTTCTTGTAGAGGATGGTGAATTTGAGGAAAACCCCAAATACGGGCTTTTGATGGAAGGGGTTGAAAATGCAGTGGTTTCCGGCACCTCGATGAGCTCGAATGGCAGGCAGGGCATTGCCACAATATATGGGTGCAGAAATGTGTCATTAACGGAAAACAGGGTAGAGAATAATGGGGAATACGGGATTCGGGTTCTTGAAGCGGAAGGCGTGGAAATTTCGGAATGCAATGTTAGCTGGAATTCCTGGCAGGGGGTAAAGCTGGCTGATTCCAACAATACTATTGTTTCCCTCTCCCGCATCAAGGAGAATGGGGGGTACGGGCTTGGGGCGGACAATGCAAGTGTGCTTGAGATTTACGGTTCATGGATTTTCAATAATTCTGATGTGGGTATTCATATTGGGAACTCCGATTCGCCAATTCTGGAGAACAATACACTCCATAACAATACTCTTGGAGGAATATCGGTTTCGTATTGTGATTATGCCCTGGTGCACAACAACACCGCCGTAAACCATTCCTCTTATGGAATTACATTGCAGAATTCGGACAACTGCACCGCATCTGAAAACAATGTTTCCTTCAACGGAGGAACAGGAATAAGGAACAACTACTGCGCAGGAAACAACATCACTGGAAATGTTGCGATCAACAATACTGACAATGCGGGAATCCGCCTTTTTGGGTCGTCTGGCACTCTTGTGCAAGGCAACAACTGCTCCGGGAGCGACCATTACGGAATATTTGTTGAAAATTGCGATGATGCTGACATAATCAACAATAGCG
>CAYTXD010000025.1:0-8485 GCA_964441305.1 Microcaldota archaeon | reverse complement strand
CAATAGCGCGAATGAAAACGGGCTTCAGGGAATTTATTTGGTAAATTCAAGGGGCAGCTTAATTTCAGGAAATGAGGAGATTTACAATTATGACGACGGCGTGAAAATACAGTACTGTGAGAATACCCATGTTACCGGCAACTTAGGCCAACACGAGCCGTGGAACGGGAGGCCGGGGGAGGAGGAGAACGCTTACCAGACATCCGTTTCGGTTTATTCTTCAAACCACACATTGGTTGAAAATTCCCTTTCTGTTGACAACCATTTCGGCTATTTCGCGGCAGGCCACCTTGAGCAGGGGTACAGCAACAATGTGACATTCAGGAATTTGGAAAGCACTAAATTCTGGGGGTATGGAATAGGGTTCAAGCAGAAAGTGTTCGGAATAACAATCCGGAACATGAGCATACATGACCATGGGGTTAGCAACTGGACTGAGGAGGAGATTGACGACTATGAGCCGGAAATAGAGAGGATTGGCATATATGGATTTTTATCGGGTGAAATACTTATTGAGAATATTTCAATACGCAACATACCCGGCTCGGGTGTTGTGCTCATACTTGATGACAATGCGACCGTAAGAAATGTTTCAGTGCAGAATACCTCTGATATGGGAATAAAGATTTCCGCAACCCAAAATTCCGAAGTTTACGGAAATGTTGTGAACGGCTCGGCAATAGGCCTCCAGGCATATACATCAGCAGCAACGGAGGGGCTTTTTGTCGATGATATTCGGGCGCACCCCGCCATGAACAATTCATTCTATGGCAATGAAGTATACAATGCATCGGATACTGGAATGGATGTGGTTAATGCGACATGCAGTGTCATTTCTGAAAACGAGATTTATGAAAGCAAATATGGCATTTCAATTACAGGTGAGTCGCACAATACTGAATTGGAAGGCAATAGTATATACACAAGCAGCGATTACGGTATCAGAATAAAGGAATCGGACAATGGAACTTATTCGGGAAATTTTGTTGACGGGAGCGGAGTGTACGGAATATGGGTCAGGGAAAGTGACGGTGGCTATTTTGAGAGGAATATTTACAATGGAAGCGGAAGCTACGGAATTTACATGGTTTCCTCTTCAAACAATACTTTTGTGGATGAGGAGAGCAGGAACAGCGGGGATGACGGGATCTACATGAGGGTTTCCTCCAACTGGAACGAGTTCTCAGGGGTTTCATCAAAGTACAGCGGAGGAAAGGGAATTTTGGTGGAGTCCGATTCAACAAACAACTCCTTTTCGGATACTTTCTCGTGCTATAATTCAGAAGTGGACATTAAAGACCAAGACAACAACACTTTCTCGAACAGCATATGCAACAGCTCGGAGGATTCGCTTTTCCAGGATTTCTGCGATTTGCAGTGTCCGGAGCTTCTGAACGACTGCGCAGTAATTAACGAATCCGGAAGGTACATGCTTTCCTCTGATGTGGACATGGGTTCGGAATGGAAGTGCTTCATAATCAACGCGAGCAACACTTCAATTGATTGTGCGGGGAATTCCATATTTAAAGCGGGCGGAGGAGACAGGGCATTTGAAGCAGAGGATGTTTCAGGAATAATTATTGAGAACTGTGTGATTGATTATTTTCAAAAAGCGGTTGAGTTTGATGATGTTAATGATTCAATTGTTAGGAATAATGAAATCAGCGAATGCAGTGATGGAATTTATGTCAGTGGTGGAACAAACAATATAACCATATATTCGAACAGAATAACTGGCATGAGTAGTTTTGGAATATTTCTTGGTGAAGACCCTGCAACCAGAAACCTTGCCAACATAAGCGACAATGCAATAATAGATGGAGGCGGAAGGGGAATTGTTGCATGGTTTACTAACGATGCAATTATCGAAGGGAATGATGTAAGGAACTTTTCACAAGGAGGGATTATTTCCGTATCAAACCTTGGTTCCGTGGGGCCTTACTGCAACAATGTAACCATGAGGGATAATATTGTTGCAGGAAACGGGATTGTTGGAATTGCACTTGTAGGTGTAACCAACTCCCTGCTTGAGGAAAACCAGGTTCTTTATTCAGACCCATTCTATGGAATTGCCGTAACGCATGATTCGGAAAACATCACTGTACAAAACAATTACGTGAACTCCAACGGGAGCGGGATTCTTGCAGGTCCTTCTCCAGTTTTAAGCTCCAACCAGAACGGAGTGGGTATTGACATACTGGACAATGATGTTTACGGCTCAAGTATTGCTCTTGAAGCGGTTGGAATGAACCTAAGCTCAATTCTTAGGAATAACCTTTCATCTTCGGGCAAGGGCGCGTATATGGAGGAACATGTGAACACCCAATTGGAGAACAATTACCTTGATGCGCCTGTTTCTCTGGTGAACAACCGCTCCTCTGATTTTGATGCAACAGAAAACTACTGGGGGCCTGGCGGCTGCACAAAAATAAACAATTCAATTTACGACTGGAAAAATGACTCCTCTCTTGGAAATGTCACATTTGAGCCGTTCCTCAACGCGCCATGCCCTGCGGGAATTTTAATAAACTGCTCTGATGTGCTTGAATGCGGGCAGACAATAACAGAGGACACTGTCCTTCTCGCGGATGTTGCGGGGTGCGCGGGAAACGGGCTTGTGATTGGTGCAAACAACATCACACTTGACTGCAACGGGCATGAGATTTCCGGGAGCGGGGGCTCAGATGGGATTGATGTTTTTTCACAAGAGAACATTACTCTGAAGAATTGCACAATAACCAATTTCTCCACGCTTGCGAATTTCGTCGAATGCAAAAACGTGTCAATACTTGACTGTGAATTCTCTTTTGGAGGCTCATCTGCAGTGAAGTTCAGCGAAACAAACAACTCACATGTTAACAACTCCAGAATTCTTCACTCCCAGCAGGGAATATATTTCCAGGATGGAGTAAACGCTGAATTTGCCTACAACGAACTGACTAATGCTTCATACAATTTATACTCTAATTTCAAGATTGAAAGGTGCTCGAATGCAAGCATTCACCACAACGAGCAGAAATCCGGCGAAATTGCTGCAATAATGGGCGAAGTTGATGGATGCACCAATGTTTCCTATTTCTCAAACAACATTTCGGATTTCTCTTTCATAAGCATCATTGCAATGGTTGGCAATGACCTTGCGGTCTCGGGCAACAGGATTTCCAATACGCCCCTTGGAGTGCTTGCCACTTTATCCCAGAGCAACACATCCATAGCCAACAACATATTGGAAAATTCAACAACCGCCCTGCATATTGGCGCTTATGATGCATTCACCATCCCTGGCGGAAACCAGTTTGTAAGCGTGATTGGAAACAGCATAAACTCAAGCGAGAATGCGGTTTGGCTGCAAGAGTGTGCCAACATTACGGTTGGGGAGAATACAATAGACAACAGCATAAACGGGATTTATCTTGAAAATGTTCTGGAAAGTACATACGAATACAATAGCATGATTGAAGTTTCCGGTTACAATTTAATCAACAACCAGTCAATAAACCCGAGCTTTTTGAACCATTACTGGGGAACAACAAACTGCACTGAAATCAATTCCAGCATTTATGATTGGGGCGAGGATGCATCACTTGGGAATGTGACATGGACTCCGTTCCTGCATTCCCCCTACCCTCCCGCGGTCCCAAGAATATGCAACTACTGCGGGGACGGGAACTGCTACGCACTTGATGGCGAGGACTGCTCAACATGCCCTGCCGACTGCGGGACATGCCCTGAGCCGCCTGCTGGGGATACAGGCACCACTTCCCCGCCTCCGGATGATTCAAGCTCTGAGCCGGAGCTGGATTTGAGTGTTTACGGGGAGTGCACCGGTGAGGAAGTTGAGATAAGGGTGAGCAGGAGGGGAATAGGAGTTTCCACCAGCGCGGATGTTACTGTTTACAGGGTGGAGATGGGGAGAAGAAATGAGGTTTATTCTGCTGGGAGCGTTACGATTGCAAGGTTCACTCCTTCAACTGCGGGCGAATATATTGCTGAAGCGGAGAGAAAGGGGTATGAAGAGGACTCGGTTTCTTTCACAATACGTGACTGCTACGAGCCGCTCATCCCTGAATGCGATTCCCCTGATGACTGCGAGTCGGGCAGGTGCCTTGCAGGGAGGTGCATGCCATGCACAGAGCATAGCCAGTGCCACACCAACCTGTGTGTGGGAGGGGAATGTGTTGAATGCGCTGAAAACAGCGAGTGTCCTACCAATTACTGCGAGCAGGGGGTTTGCCTGGAATGTGGTGAGGATGCCCAGTGCGGAGAAGGACTGATATGTGAGAGTGGAATATGCCAGAGCGGGTGCAGGGAGGACGGGGAATGCGAATCCAACTTATGCATAGATAATGAATGCGTGACTTGCACTCTAAATTCCCAGTGCGATACGAATTACTGCGAAATGGGAGTATGCATGCCGTGCGAAAATGATTATGACTGCGGAGGCGGAAATGTTTGTGAAGGGGGCACCTGCATCGTGGAGGAGAGGGAGTGCATATTTGACAGCGACTGTGCAACCAATTACTGCGATGATGGAGAATGCGAAGAATGCATTTCAGATTCGCAGTGTGGCAGTGGAAAGGCATGCTCTTCAGGGAACTGCATCGAGCTTCAATTCAATATTGATGTTCCGGAGGATGCGGTGCCTGGGGAGGAAGTGGAAGTAACAGTATTGGATTCGGAAGGAAACCCTGTAGCCAATGCCAGAGTAACCATAGATGGCACCACATACACTGCAGATTATAGGGGGATGGCAACAGTGGTGTTCGGGCAGGGAGATAACAGCATAAAGATTGAAAAGGAGGGCATGGCAAGCGAATTCACGTACAGTACAAAGGCGGGAAAGGAAGAAATCGGTTTCTTGGCAGGGGTTGGAATTGGGGAAATCGGGCTTGCAATCCTAATCATCGCAGTAATAGGTGCTGCCTACTGGTATTTTGCAATTAAGAAAAGGAATGAAGGAGAGGGGAAGAAAGGCGGGAAGCCGAAAGGCCCTCCTTCCAAAAAAAAGTATGAGTAGTTTTTAGGCAATTAGCAGTGAGCCCCACCTGCGCATTTTCTTTTGATTTCCAGGTTTTGCTGCGAATCAGCAATCCGACGCGAAACAGGCGCGTTCCAGAAATTTGGGGGAATATTAAGGAAATTATTTTTGGAAATTGGCTAAAATGAAAAACAATATCATTATAAATATTCACTTACTGAATATTCAACAGGTGAATAAATGAAGTTTATAGACAGAACGAATGAATTAAAGCAGTTGGAAAAATACCATTCCCTTTCTAAAAAGCAACTGTTTACAGTGGCAATATTCGGACTGAGAAGAGTGGGCAAAACCACGCTGGTTAAGGAGTTCATCAAAGGAAAAAAGGCAATTTATTTCTTTGTTTACGAATCAAAAACATCTGTAGAATTGCTAAGGGAATTTGCCGGAGAGTTAAGGAACCACGGCATAATATCCAAATTGGAAAAAATTGACTCGTGGCATACATTTTTGGAGGTCATTTTCAAGAGATGCAATAACTATGTTGTTATTTTTGACGAGTTTCAAAATTTTCATTCAGTAGATAAAACTGTATTTTCGATAATGCAGAGAAGATGCGATGAACACAGGACGAACCCGATGAATATTATCGTTCTCGGTTCTTTAGTAGGATTATTCAAGAAAATATTCGAAGATAAAAAACAGCCGCTCTACGGCAGGATGTCTGCAACACTAAACCTGAGACCCTTTGATCTAAAATACAGCATTCAGGCACTGAAACAGCTCAAGTATGCTGAATTCGAGGATATGTTGTTGGTTTATAGCTTGTTTGGCGGTTTTCCCAAATACTATGCGGCGATAAAACAATTCGATCTTTTTAATACTGATTACTTAGGAGTAACAGAGTATCTTTTCGTTCAGGAGAATGCTCCTCTGGAAAATGAGATTGCCGCCATTCTAAAACAGGAGTTTGGCAGAAGGAGTTCTTTATACTATGCTATACTGCATTCGATTGCAATGGGAAAAACAAAACTGAATGAAATTGCCAGCAACACGAATATGAAGGAAAGCTCAATAACAAGGCACATCTCCGAACTGGAGGACAAGTTCGGGTTGATAAAATCACTAAGGCCATTAGACAATAAGAAGAATGCAAGGTATTTCATCGGCCATCCGTTAATGTTGTTCTGGTTTAAGTTTATTTATGATAAGTTTTCGGAATACAAGTTGAAAGATACCAAGAGAGTGATGAAGTCCATAAGGGAAAACTTCAACTCTTTTTTCGGAAGGAGGTTTGAGGAGATATGCAGGGAGTTTTTGTCCCAGATGAACGAAGGAAGTAAGCTGCCATTTGCAATAGATTACTTGAGTAACTGGTGGGGTTCTGCAAGGGTAGAAGGTGAGAGGAAAGAGATTGAAATAGATTTAATCGCTCTCAACCAAAAATCATCCCAAATTCTGTTTGTTGAGTGCAAATGGAAAGAGCAGGTTGATGTTAATAAGGTTCTAAAAACGCTAAAAGAAAAATCGAAGTTTGTTAATTGGCACAGAGATAAGAGAAACGAATATTATTGCATAATCGCCAAATCATTCAAAAAAAGAATAAAGGAAAAAAACGTCCTTTTGTTTGATTTAAACGATCTTGAAAAAGAGTTGGCCGTTGTGCGTTAGGTAGTTAGATCTCGAATAGTTGATACTCTGAAAAAGCTTCAAGACAAAATGCCTCTGGTAAGCTTCAAACAAAAAGATAAATATTCCCCAAATGAATGTGGGTTTTTCCCAGCACTATACAAAGCTGAGAAGGGTCAGCTGATGCGCTTGCAAAAAAATAAATCAAGCATCTTTTTGGCTATGGAGAGAATTCCTATTCCTCGTGTGACTGCCACATTCTTCTTTTCTGGTTCAAAAGTTCCTTCGCAACTGCGAGAAGCTGGGTGCTCATCCTCAGCGCCTCATCAGGTGAGAGTTTCATTGCCTGCTGGGAAACGTTGTTGAGTATGCGCACTACCACTACTCCGTCTCGCGGGAAGCCGTTCAGCTCGTGAGCATTCTCGCGCTCGATTCTAAGTGCATTCCTGTGCTTTCCGCCCTCCTCATCCTTCCACCAGTGAATAATTTCATCTTCAACTACTCCCATGCAAACCATCTCCCGTAAAGCCCTGCTTGCTTCCAACCATAATATGGGACATCACTTCATCTTCAACTACTCCCATGCGTATCCCCTCATGCTTGGGAATTCTCGCACATCCTTATTCCCATGTGTTTCCGCCTGCCTAATTGCCCTTGCACAGCTCGCACATGTGCTTCTTTTCATACTTGCCATGTAATATCACCGCTTTTTGGCAGCTTTCCTGCCTGGTCGCATATGGGAAATGAATTTTTTATTTAAAAAGAAGAGGAAAGAGGTACTTTCCACTCGTTTCCAATAAATTAGGTCGAACTTGCGTAGAAAAACCAGAGGAGGAAGACAGAGGGGAGAATACCGATATATACTGCTACCGGCCCGGCAATGGAGTACCCAATTCCAAGGATTATTAGAACGCATGCCATGTTTCTGAGCTGGGGCCCTCCGAACCTTTGGATCATTTTTAGAACTGCGAAAATTGAAATGATGTAAAGCGCAAATTCCGCCCATGGGCCAAGAGACAATCAATCACCAACAATTTCAATAGTGTCTCCAACCTTGATTTCCCCGCCATTTAAAACTTTCGCAAATATTCCCTCTTTTGGCATTAAGCAGACCCCAACCCTCTCCATAACCTCGCATGGGCGGTGGCACTTCTTTCCAATCTGGGTGACCTCAAGAAGAGCTGAGTTTATTTTCAGCTTTGTTCCGACCGGCAGTTCGTAAACGCATATTCCCTCAACAGTTATGTTTTCACCGAACCCGCCGTACTCAACGATATTGTTCATCTTTTCAAAAGTATCCTTTCCAAGGAGGCTTACCTGGCGGTGCCATTTTCCGGCATGGGCATCACCTTCAAGCCCGTGCCCCTCAACCAGGGTGCCGATGCCGACATTTTTCTTGAGTGTTCCCTTTTTCTCGCTGATGTTTACTGCAATCACGTTTCCATTTATTTTGCCCATGGAAATATATGGATGGAGATGTTAATAAAAACAGTGCTATATGCTTCCGGCCAACGGAAAGCTAAATAAAGGGCAGGCAACAAGGTTTTTTGGTGATTGGCAATGGCTAAGAAGAAAGAAAAGAAAAGCAAAGACGAATATTCTGGAAAATATCTTGATGGTAAGTCGCTTGCGCTTACTTCCGCGATAGTTTGGGGCGGCGCGGTGCTCCTTATTGGGCTTTCGGGCGCGCTCTTGAACTACGGAAACATGATTGTAAACCTGATAGGCACTGTTTACATAGGTTACAATAATACTGTGACCGGCGCATTCATTGGCGCGATATACGGAATTGTTGACGGCCTTGTATGCGGATGGATTTTCGCATGGCTTTACGAATACCTGCTCAAGTCGGGCAGCTGCAAATAGGCCAATTTATTT
>CAYTXD010000024.1:0-9896 GCA_964441305.1 Microcaldota archaeon | reverse complement strand
AGGGAAAGAAAGAGGAGCTTGCAAAGAAGAAGGAAGAGGCGAAAAAAGCAATCCTCAAGGATGCGGGCGTAAAGGAAGAAAAGGAAGAGAAGAAAGAAGAGCCAAGGAAGGAAGACAAGAGCGGGGAAGAGAAGAAAGAAGAGCCAAAGAAAGACGAAAAGAAACCTGAGAAAAAAGAGGAGAAAGAAGAAGCAAAAAAGGCAGAGGCGCCAAAGAAAGAGGAAGTGAAAGAAGAGAAGAAAGAGCCAAAGAAAAAGGATGAGAAGAAAGAAGAGAAGCCGGAACTCCAGAAAAAGGAGGAAGTGAAAGAGCAACCCAAAAAAGATGAGGAAGTGACGGAGGAGCCAAAAAAGGAAGGTGAGAAAAAACCAGAGCCTCCGAAAAAAGAAGAGCCTAAGAAGGAAGATGAAAAGAAGGACTCACCCCCAAAACAGGGGGAAAAGCCTGCGGAAGAAAAGGCAGGTAAAAAGGATGACGCTAAATAGGTGAACTGATGGGAATAGAAAAGAAATTCATTGAGGATGCGGTAACCCGCTACCAGATATCGGAATTCATGGAGAAAGAGCTTGACAGGGCCGGCTTTTCCTCAGTAGACATACAGAGGACCCCAATGGTCACGAGGATAACTGTAAACGTTACCGAGCCGGGGAGGGTTATTGGAAAAAAGGGAAAAACCATCAGGGAGCTTACGGAAAACATAGGAAAGGAATTTAAGATTGACAACCCCCAAATCAGTGTTGGCGAAGTGACAAAGCCCAGCCTTGAGCCAAGGCTTGTTGCAAAGAAGATTTGCAGGTTCGTTGAAATGGGGAAGAAAGTGCGCGCGGTGCTCCACTTCATCCTCAGGGAAATAATGGAATCAGGAGCGCTTGGCGCGGAGATTGTTGCAAGCGGAAAAATTGCGGCAAAAGGAGGAAGAGGCAGGTCCCTCAGAGTGGCTGCAGGCCTCATACCCAAAGCAGGCGAGCCAACAAGGCTTGTGAAAGAAGATTTAGTAACTGCCTACCCAAAATCAGGGGCAATAGGAGTTCTGGTAAGGATTGTTCCTCCTGGAACAGTTTTGCCTGACAAGGAGCCCGAGAAAAAGGTCTCAATACCAAAAATAATCTCATCCGCAGACAGCGTGTTCAAGAAGAAATCCACTGATGAGGAGAAGGCCGAAAAAAAGGCATCATCCTCGACAGGAGGTCAGAGTTAAAATGGCAATAATAAGATCAACTGAAGCAAGGGAGCTTTCCGATTCGGAGCTCAACTCCAAGCTTGGTGAGATTCAGAAGGAGCTGAACATAGAGATAGGAAACATAAAGACAGGGGGAAGGACCTCCAGCCCGGGAAAGATTAGGGCGCTGAAGAAAGCAGTCGCAAGGATAAAGACGATTCTCCATCAGAGGAAACTCGGAATAAAAGTTGATGCAAAGAAGAAAGAGAAGGGAAAGAAAAAGATAGAGAAGAAAGAAGAGCAAAAGCCAGATGAGAAAAAGGGAGAAAAGAAAGAGGAGGATGAGGAGCCCGATGACAAAGCGGCAAAAAAACAGCTTGAAAAGCTTGCCGAAAAGCACGAGAGGCTTCAGTAAATAATGCTAATGGAAAAAATTAATGAGGTGGTGTGAATTGGTTGAGATGTGTCCCAAATGTGGAATGCCCAAAGATATATGCGTCTGCGAAATGATGGAAAAGGAGGAATCCCGCCGGATAACGATTTATTCGACGAGGAAAAAATTCCGAAAGTTTGTCACCATCATTGAAGGGCTTGATGAGGAAGTGCTGAAAAAGACGGCAAAGGAGCTCAAGAACAAAATCGCTTGCGGCGGAACGGCCAAGGACGGCATGGTTGTGCTGCAGGGAGACCACACCGGCAAGGTGAAAAAGCTCCTGGTGGCAATGGGCTACCCAGAGGAAAATATAACTGTGGACAGCAGGAGGCGAAGGTGAGCGGATGAGGAATGAAAAAAACCTCCCGGTGCACGAGTTAATCGGCCTTGAAGTCCTGGTTAAAAACAGCACATGCAAAAACTGCATAGGAACCTCCGGCAAAGTGGTGGACGAAACCAAAAACACCCTTCTCATTGAATCAGGCGGGAAGGAAAAGAGGGTTCCGAAAAAAGGGAGCACATTCACATTCACTCTTGAAGAAAATAAGGTTGATATAGAAGGAAATGGCATCGCATATGGGCCTGTTGAGCGCCCGAAGAAGATAGGTGTATGAAATGGCTGAAAAACAATGCAATGATGAAAACTGCTGGAGGCACGGCAGCATAAAGACCCGGGGCTTCACTACCGAAGGAAAGGTTGTGAGCGACAAGGGAAAGCTTACGGTTATTGTTGAAAAGAACCTCATCCAGACGGTTCCCAAATACAAGAGGTGGGCAAGGAGGACCTCAAGGATACCTGCCCACAACCCAATATGCATAAACGCAAAAGTCGGGGACACTGTGAGAATCGGCGAGTGCAGGAGAATCAGCAAGTCAAAAAGCTGGGTAGTTACTGAGGTACTCAAAAGGGGCGAATGATATGAAGGCATTAGGCTCAAACATCGTAAAGGCACTGACAATCGGCTCAAGGCTGCTCTGCAATGACAACAGCGGCGCGAAGGAACTCATGGTAATCGGAGCAAAAGGATACAAAGGGAGAAGGGGAATGAACCCAAAAGTCGGGGTTGCAGACGTCGTAACTGCATCGGTTAAAAAGGGAAACCCGAAGATGAAGAAGAAAATTGTAAAGGCCGTCATTGTCCGCCAGAGAAAGGAATGGAGAAGGGCAAACGGCACAAGAATCCAATTCGAAGACAATGCAGCAGTCCTAGTCGATGATGACGGGCTGCCGGTAGGAACAGAGGTAAAAGGGGCGATTGCAAGGGAAGTTTCGGACAGGTTCCCAAAAGTTGCGGCAATCTCCTCGGCAGTGGTGTGATTATGAGCAAGAAACCAGGAAAGCAAAGAAAAAGCAGGTTCGCGGCAAGCATGCACGAGCGGAAGAAGCTACTAAGGGCCGGGCTTTCAAAGGAGCTCAGGGACAAGCTCAAGACAAGCATGAGGACTGCGCTCATAAACAAGGGAGACACAGTGAAAATACTCGCAGGAAAGCACAAGGGAAAGACAGGAAAAGTGCTTGATGTTGACTACAATTACCTGAAAATATTCGTAGAGGGAGTCCTCCAAAGGGATGCAAAGGGAACTGAAAAGCCCTTTCCCTTCGACGTGTCAAACCTTCAAATCACAGACGGTGATTTCAAGGGCGACAGGGAGGCAATACTAAAGAGAGGATGATAAAATGGCAAAAAAAGGCGGTTCAAACCATTACCCAAGAATAACGACACCAAAAAACATCCCGGTGCCCGAAAAGAAGGGCAAGAAGTGGCTAGCCGCGCCGAGGGCAGGCCCGTACAACAAGAACGAGTCAGTCACACTAACCGTACTGCTCAGGGACATTCTCAAGTTCGCAAGAAATGCGTTTGAAGTAAGGGACATTGTTAACAGCGGGCATGTCAGCATTGACGGAAAAGTAGTAAAGGATGTGAAAAGGCCAATAGGCATAATGGACATAATCGGAATACAGAAGGCGGACGCATTCTACAGGATACAGGTTGACAACCACGGAAAAACCGCGCCAGTTGAAGTAAAGAAATCCGATGCCCTCAGGAAGTTCTGCAAGGTTGTGAAAAAACACACCACAAAAAAAGGAAAGACAAACCTTACAATGCACGACGGAAAGAACATACTCGGAGACGAGCACATCAAAGTCAGGGACACTGTGGTTCTCAAGCTTCCGGAATGCGAGATGGAGGAGACGCTAAAGCTCGAGCCGGGTGCAAGGTGCCTGGTAACATACGGAAAGCACGCAGGAAAGATTGCGACTCTCGAAGAGGTAATTCAGAGAAAAGGAAGCATGGAGCCGGTCGCAAAACTGAAAGACGGCTCAGAAGAGTTCAGGACAGTTGCGAAATACCTCTTCGTTGTTGACGGCGGATTCGGAAAGGTGGAATAAGATGAACCCGATGAAAGACGTAAAGATTGAAAAAGTCACGCTGAACGTGGGAATAGGCCAGGCAGGCCAGGAGCTCGAGAATGGAAAGCGGCTCCTTGAAATGCTTTCAGGCTCGCAGGCAGTCCCTACAAAGGCAAAAGTGAGAAACCCTGTTTTCAGGATAAAGAAGGGAGACCTCATCGGCGCAAAAACAACCCTAAGGGGAAAAGGCGCAAAGGAATTCCTTGAAAAGGCGCTGCAGTCAAAGGACAACACCCTTTCCGCGCGCTCATTTGACGACAGGGGCAATTTCTCTTTCGGAGTTTCGGAATACATTGAATTCCCAGGCACAAAATACGACCCGAAGATAGGCATGATGGGATTTGACGTATGCGTCACCTTAACCCGAAAGGGCGCCCGCGTTGCAAAGAGAAAAAGGGCAAAAAGAAAAGTCGGGAAAAAGCATTCAATGGGCAGGGAGGACGGAATTGAGTTCGCAAAATCCGCCCTCAATGTGAATATCAAGGATGAGAAGGATTAGGTGTGTATTTATGGCGGATAAAAAGGACAAAAAGGAAAAAAAGAAAAAAATGGGAAAAAGGCAGATGATAGACTACCGCTTCAAGGGAAGGGGCAAGAGAAAATGCAGAATCTGCGGAACGGCCAGGGGAATGATCCGATCCTACGGCCTCAGGATTTGCAGGCGCTGCTTCCGGGAAGTGGGAGAGAGAATAGGTTTTAGAAAATATTAGGTGAATATATGGCAGACGATCCATTGGCTGATGCATTGAATACAATAAAAACGCACGAATTCGTGGGGCAGCATGACTGCGAGGTAAAGTCCTCCAAGCTCATCCGCGAAACCCTGAAGCTTCTCCAGTCGCACGGCTATCTTGGGGATTTCGAGTATGTGGATGACGGAAGGGGAGGATACTTCAAGGTAAAACTCCTCGGAAAAATCAACGAGTGCGGAGTGATAAAACCAAGGTTCCCGGTAAAAAAAGCCCAGTGGGCGGATTGGGAGCAGATTTACATACCAGGAGTGGGCTTCGGCTTGCTCGTTGTTTCCACCCCCTATGGGCTTATGACAAACGAGGATGCAAAAGAGCAGGGAATCGGCGGAAGGCTGATTGCCTACATATACTGATGTGGTTCGCATGATAGAAATACCTGAAGGAGTTGAAGTTTCAGTTGACGGGCAGACCGTCACCGTTAAAGGGGAAAAGGGAGAGCTAAAAAGGACCTTCAAATGCGACAACGAGATAAAGAAAACGGATGGTGGAATTGAAGTGACCGGCCCGCTTGCAATGACAAACACGATATACGGGCACATCTCCAACATGATGAAGGGGGTAACCCAGGGATACGAAAAGAATATGAAAGCAGTATACTCCCACTTCCCGATGAACATTGAGGTAAAGGGCAAGGAGGTCATAATAAAGAACTTCATCGGCGAGAAGAAGCCGAGGGAGACAAAAGTAATTGGAAATGAAACTGAAGTGAAAGTGAAAGGGCAGGACATCACGGTTTCGGGAATAGACAAGGAGGCGGTCGGGCAGACTGCCGCAAACCTGAGGAATGCCACAAGAATAACAAAAAAGGACTCCCGTGTTTTCCAGGACGGGATTTATCCTTCATTAGAGTGATATCATGGAGAAAAAGACACACCCAAAATTCAAGAGGCCAAATGTTGGCAAGTGCCGCCCGAGGCTTGATGACAAATGGAGGAGGCCCAGGGGCATGGACAACAAGCAGAAAAGGGAGAAAGAATCTTCCGGGGCAGTCCCGAAAATCGGCTATGGCCAGCATGGGGTTCTCAAGAACAGGCATCCAACCGGCCTTTACGAGGTGCTTGTCCATAATGCAAAACAGCTTGATGAAATAAAGGAAAAGGCAGTTAGAATAGCATCAGGAGTTGGAAAGAGGAAGAGGGAGGAGATTTCCAAAAAGGCAAAGGAGCTCGGCCTTGCAGTACTAAACGACGGAAAGAAAAGAAAGCCCAAGAGAGAAAAGCCAGAGGGAAAAAAGAAAAAGAAGCAAAAAAAAGAAGGGAAGAAGCCGGAAGAGAGGCCAAAAGAGGAGCCCAGGAAGGACGAGGAAAAGAAGCCCCAGGCGAAAGAGGAGATGAAAAAAGAGCCCAAAAAGGAAGAGGAGATGAAGCCCAAACCCCAAAAAAAAGAAGAGGGGAAAGAAAATCCAAAGAATGAGATGGAAGAGAATGCCGAGCCCAAAGGTGAAGAAAAGAAAGAGGAAGTGAAGGAAGCACCGGAAAATGAAGAAACTCCAAAAGAGGAAAGCAAACCAAGCTGATGAAGTGATATTATGAGTTTAAAGACAGTAAAAAGAATCGCATCCGACATCATGAAGGTCGGCGCCAGCAAGCTCAAGCTCAGGCAGGGCGAAGAGAAAAGGGTGAAGGAGGCGCTTACCAGGGATGATGTCCGCGCGATGATTCAGGACGGGGTAATCACTGCCGAAAAGAAAAGAGGGGTCTCCCGCGCCCGAGCAAGAAAGAAGCAGGAACAGAAAAAGAAGGGAAGAAGAAAGGGGCCCGGAAGCAAGAAAGGAACCAAATATTCAAAAGTTTCGCAAAAAACCCAGTGGATGGGCAGGATAAGGGCACAAAGGGCCCTTCTCAAGGGGCTCATCTCCGATGGGGAAATCGACAACCAAAGCTACAAGAAGCTCTACCGCATGGCAAAGGGCCAGAATTTCAAGAGTGTCGCGGCACTTAAAACATACGCAAAAGAAAACAAAATGTTGAAGGGATGATTATGCCAAAAGCTACAGGACCAGAATACAGAGTTCCGTTTCGGAGAAGGAGAAAGCGCCTTACCGACTACAGGAAAAGGCTCGGGCTTGTGAAGAGCGGCCTTCCAAGAATGGTGGTAAGGAAAACAGGTAAAAGAGTGATAGTCCAGTTCGTGGAGTTCGACCCAATGGGCGACAAAGTTGTTGCCTATGCGGATTCAAACATGCTCAGGAAGTATGAATGGCCTTCAAGAAGGAATGCACCAACCGCATACCTGACCGGGCTTCTTTGCGGCGGGATGGCAAAAAAGAAGAAGGTTTCAAAATTCGTTCTTGACATGGGGCTCCAGACCGCTTCAAAGGGAAATATTGTCTTTGCTGCAGTAAAAGGGGCGCTCGACTCCGGGCTCCAGAGCGAATTGAACGAGGACATTGTTGCAGAGGACACGATATCAGGAAAGCACATTGCGGCATATGCGCAGGCGCTAAAGGAAAAGCCGGAAGAATACGGCAAAATATTTTCCGCCTACAAAAAGCAGGGCATCCAGCCCGAAAATATCGAGGAGCTTTTCACAAAAGTCCGCGACAAGATTAAGGAGGATGTGGTTTAATGGCCGGACGAAGAAGGAGAAGACAACAAAGAAGACCTGAGGAAAAGCCGGAGTTTATTCCAAAAACAGAAATCGGCAAAAAGGTAAAGGCAAAGGAAATACTTACGCTTGAGGAGATATTCGAGAAGGGAAAGCCAATCCTTGAGGCAGGAATAGTCGACGAAATAATACCCGACCTTTACCAGGAAACATTGGAAATAAGGAGCACCCAGAGAGTTACGGACTGCGGAAGAAAGCCATCGTTCAGGATAGTTGTGATTGTTGGCGACAAGAACGGCCACGTAGGGGTTGGCATGGGAAAGTCGGAGGAAATCAGGCCTGCAGTCGAATCTGCTGCAAGGGACGCAAAACTGAACATCATGTCAGTGCCAATGGGCTGCGGCTCATGGGAGTGCGGATGCAAGAAACCACATTCTGTTCCAATCAAGGTTGTTGGCGGATACGGAAGCGTTGAAGTCACATTAAAGCCCGCCCCGAGAGGGCTCGGCCTTGCGGCAAACAAGGTGGTAAAAAAAGTGCTAAACTATGCGGGGGTAAAAGATGTCTGGAGCTTCTCGCGGGGAAGCACCAGCAACATATACAATATGGCAATGGCAACAATAAAGGCGCTTGACTCGTTAAACAGCATGAGGTATACTGGCAACTGGGCACAGTCTGAGGAGCCAAAGCAGGAAAAGAAGAAGGAAAAGCCGGCAAAAAATGAGGAGGAGCAAAAGAAGGAACCAGAAAAAGAGCAGGATAAAAAAGAGCAAGCTCCAAAGGAAGAGAAGAAAGAGAAAGTGAATGAGGAAGAAGAGGAGACCGCGAAAAAAGAGGAGAAGAACGGGGATAAAGAGCCCAAAGAAGTTAAAGAGGAAGAGCCCCTGAAAAAGGAAGGCAAAAAGCAAGAGAAAAAGGAAGAGGAAGAAGCCCCCGCTGAAAAAAACGTGAAGAAAGAAGCAGCAGGGGAAGAGGAAAGCAAAGAAGAACCAGGAGACGTTGAAGAAGAGGAGAATTAAAGGGTGTAAAAAATGGAGAGAATAGCAATTGTTAGGGTAAGGGGAATAAAGGACGTTTCCAATCCCAAGATTAAGTCAACTCTGGAATCACTCGGGCTTTCAAAATTAAATAGCTGCGCAGTTGTTGAAAAGGATGCCATTCCATACTCGGGGATGATACAGCGGATTAAGGACTATGTTGCATGGGGTCCGGTAAGCGACGGCATGGTGGAATCAATGGTGCTTAAGAGGGCAGAAGTAGGAAACAAAAAGGCAAAGGACGTGCTCAAAGAGGCGGAACTAAAGAAGCTCGCAAAGAGCTTTTCTTTCGGCTCCGAAGAGCTTAATGCCTCAAATGTAAACAAGGTCATAAGGCTAAGACCCCCTTCAAAGGGATACAGGAGCATAAAGCTCAGCTACCCGAAAGGCGACCTGGGCAAAAGGGATGACATGGATTCCCTTCTCAAAAGAATGATTTAGGTGTTTAAATGGTTAGAAGACACAGCAGAAAAATAAAAAAATTCCGCGGGCACTCCAGCTACGGAAAGGGAAATACTAAGAACAAAAGGGGAAGCGGCAACAAAGGCGGAGTAGGAAGGGGCGGAATGCAGAAACACAGGTGGACTTATGCCGTAAAATACAACAAGGGATTCTATGGTGCACACGGCTTCAACTCCCAGACAAAAAAGCAAGTAGATACCATAAACCTCTGGAGCATTAACCAGGATATCCAAAATAACAAGCTGGAGAAAAAAGGGGACAAGTACGAGTTTTCCTTCAGCGGAAAAGTTCTCGGCTGCGGCTTTCTTTCTTCTCCGGTAATAATTAAAGCTGACTCTGCTTCCAAAAAAGCAATTGAGAAAATTGAGAAAAGCGGCGGGGAATTCCAGCCCACCAAAAAATAATTTTCTTTTTTGCGCTCTTGACAGAAAGAGTTAATAAAGGAAAGCACGAGTTATTCAAAAAAAAGGGAGTTTGAATGGGAAGCCTTGACATCTTTAAGCCGTTTGTTTCTATGCTGCCGGAGATAAAATCCCCGGACAGGCCGCCCGCGCTAACCGACCGGATAATCTGGTCAGTGATTGCGCTTGTTGCATTCTTTGTTATGTATAATATTACTGCGGTAGGAATCAATCCGGCAATGACTTCAGGCGGCGGGTTTGACTTCCTGTCAACGGTCACCGCAAGCAATATAGGAAGCCTTCTTACGGTCGGTATCGGCCCCATAGTTCTTGCAAGCATATTTCTCCAGCTTTTTTCGGGAGCAAAAATAATCGACGTGAACATGCAGGACCCGAAGGAAAAGGCAACATTCCACGGAGTCCAGAAAATGCTGGCAATATTCCTCTGTTTTTTCGAGGCAGTTATATTCGTTTCAGTTGCAATGAGCGACCCTTCCTGGTTCAACCCGCTAATGGGCTCAATTGAGCTAACAAAAATACTCGTAATGCTCCAGATTGCAATGGGCTCCCTGATATTACTTTACTTGGACGAGCTGGTTTCCAGGTACGGAATTGGAAGCGGAATATCCCTTTTCATTGCCGCAGGTGTCTCGCTTGCACTTCGATAGGGAATCAGATAGCCACGGCGAGGG